>NZ_OZ245846.1:5442500-5742500 GCF_965228935.1 Ulvibacterium sp.
ATTTGCTCCAACCTTGAAAAAATCATAGCCCAAAAGAAAGTTATCCTGAAAGGGATTCTTAAAAAGTGATTCCTTGAAAAATACGGTGGTGTTTTTCATATCCCAATCATTGGCAACCCAATTTCGGACGATACCTGGTCCCACTACAGTAAGTGATTTTTTCTTTAGGTCATAGGTGTCGATACCTATTTGAAGTTTGCATTCCCTTTCGTGCAACAAGCCGAAAGCATAAAAATGACTTCTATAGGGATAATTTATGCCATCCCCTTTTTTAAAGTCTTTTTCAGTGGCAATGTACAATGGAATTTGTGGCTCGTTTTTGAGAAGTATCTCACGAAGATACTGCTTATATTCAAATTCCTTGGGTACATTTTTTAGCATTCGTATAGGGTTTGTTCAAATGGAATACAACAATGGTATATGACAATATATCCCTTCCTTACGAATGTAGTATTTTTAGGTCTATTGGGCCAGTCGGCACTCCTACATTTTGCGTAAGGCATGCGAGCTACCTATCCCTAGCTATAAGGCTTCAATGGGGTATGTAGTGGTACTGCCTATTCGGATTGTAAAGACGTTACGGGATTCACGCGGACGGATTTAAAAATATGGTATAACAGGGTAAGTCCACTCATGCCCAAAATCAAAGTGGTGGCCCCGATAAAGACCATAGCATCTATGGGAATTCTATAGCTAAACCCGCTGAGCCAGTTTTCCATAAGATACCCCGCCACCGGGATAGCCACACCTAGGGCCAGTACCGCGACCCCTATATAACTCCGGGTGGTAGTCCGTACCAGATGCCAGGCGTTGGCGCCCAATACTTTTCGAATGCTCAATTCCTTGGTCTTTTGTAGCAAATGCAAGGAGAAAATGGCGAAAAGGCCCATACAGCACAAACCCAGGGAAACCAAGGAAAAGAAGCCCAACAGCTTGGCCAAATGATCCTCCTTCGTATACATAGCATCAATAAATTGATTAAAATGAGACAGCGAAAAAGGGGTGTTGGGGAAAAAGTCCGCCCAGGCCTTCTCCACCAGACCCACGTTGGCCATCGCTGTTTTTACGAGCAACTTGGTGGCATAGGCCTCGTCATAGAGAAAAACAATGGGCTCTATGGCATTGTGAAGGGATTGGTTATGAAAATTTTGTACCACCCCGATCACCCTTCTGGGCTTACCATCGTAACGTATCGTTTGGCCCAAGGGATTCTCCCATTGTAGCGATTGGGCCAAAGCCTGGTTAATCAATACGGCATCCTCTTGATCGCTGGGCCGGTCGGCTTCAAAGTCTCGGCCTAGGGCCAATTGGAGCTCCAGCAGTTCACTAAAGCTTTCGTCCACCCGGTAGAAGTTAAACACCTTTTCCACTTCCTCCCCGTTAACCATAACCTGAAAAATCTCCTTTCCATTATCCTCGCCAGGCAGGGCGCCACCCCCGATCAGGGAGGCATTTTGGACCGTGGGAAAGCTTTGGATCCGTTCCCGAAACTGGATGTGCTTGTCCTTCAAATCCTCGCCCTCCGGAAGGTCCACGATCAGGATCTGTTCCTTGGAAAAGCCCAAATCCTTGTTTTTCATAAAATGGATCTGCTTGTTCATCGTAAGCGTGGCAATGAGGATAATCGCGGCTATGGCAAACTGAAATCCGAGCAGTACCTTTTTAAAGGTATGGACCGAAGATTTCCGGGTATTCACCAAATTGCCGGAAAACGAAAGGTATACCCCGGAATAACTGGTGCCCAGCAGCCCAAAACCAAAGGTAATCAAGGGAATAGCGAGTAGAAGGAGCCATTGGCCGGTGATGTCCAAGGCCTGAAAGCCTGAATATTGAAAATAGGTGCCGTTGAACGCCAGTACCAGGATTCCAGCAACCCCCAGCACCAAAACCGTCATAATCCCGGATTCCATAGCGCTCTGCAATACCAATTGTCCCCGCGATATGCCGAGCATTTTTTTCAGCTGAATTTCCTTGGTGCGTCGGGTGGATTGCGTCAGGGACAGATTAATGGAATTGAGGCCCGCGATCAGTAGCACCAATACGCCCGCGAATAACAACGCATAGACATATTTGGCATTGCCCTTGGGCACGTCGTCGATCAATGCGGGTGCAAAATACAGGCCTTTAAGGGGTTCAGCCCTAAATTGTATATCCACCCCGGATCCTTCCAGACCCGGTTTTAGATGTTCGGTCGTCATCTGGGCCAATTGGTTATCCAAGTCTTTCGGGTCCATGGACCCATCGATCAGTACATAGGTATAATGCTCCAGGTTAAACCACTCCTGTAGTTCATAATCGGACGCCAGTCCTTCCGAATGCAACAAGGCCTTGGGATTTACATGGGAGTTCTTGGGCCAATCCTCATACACGCCTTGTATGGTATAGGGACGATCCCCGATCGTAATCGATTTATTTACCACTTCAGTATGCCCAAAATACTTTTCGGCCAAAGACCTGGATAACAAAATGGAATTGGGATCCGCTAAGGGAGCGTTTGCATTTCCGGAAATAAAATCGAAGGTAAATACCGCCAACCCCTCCGGATTGATGGTATAAAACCCGTCTTCCTTAAAAAGCTCGTCATTGACCCGTACCACGGGGTTCCCCTGAAAAGTCAACCGCGCGTAGTGGTCGATACCGGAATAGTTCTCCGCCAAAACACTGCCCAAAGGTTTCCCAGTGGTGGCATAGTGGTCCGTATGGCCCCCGGCGGTAATTTGCATACTCAATCTATGGATCCGATCCATATGGTCCTGATACGCATCATAGCGATAGGAATTGGTGACATAGTTGGCGATATACCAAACCGAGGCGATGGCGATGGCCATTCCAATTAGGCTGATTCCCGTATAGAGTCGGTACTTGAACAAAATACGTAAACCAACCCTTAACCCATTCTTGATCATAGTGCTTGGAGTATTGAAGTTTATCGTCCTTTAAATTACGAATTCCGCCTGTAGGAACCCAAGGTACGCTTGGGAATTCTTGAACATTGAGGCAAGGTGGGGTTCGGAAACTAAAACTCCCGTTTGCCAAATTCGCTTTCTATGAACCGGGCCTTGTTGGTATTCTTGTTGAAGGAATAGCTGAGATTGAGCAGGATCATATCCACCTCATAGACATAGTTGGTAGTGGTAAAAAATTCCCCCGGCCTTTCAGTCGTAATGCGTTGCTCGTTGGTATCCAAGAGTCCCATATCGATATTTTGCCATTGTAACGTCGCCACCAACCGATTGTCCAGAAAGGTCTTTCGAAACGTTAGGTTGGGCGAATAGAAACGGGAATCCTCGCCCTGGGCAGTGTTTTGGGCCGAAAGATAATTGAAGGTAAATTGTAGGGAGGCCGTGGGGGCAAAGGCATAGGTGCTATTCGCATTGATGGAATACACAAAACTATTGGTATTCAGGTCCCGATCATCAAAAGTGCCCGCTATGTCGTAGTTGTAAAAATTGCCCCCAATAAAGTTGGACCAATTCTTTGTGGGTTTAAATTGACCGCCCACTTCCAGTCCCAGGGAACGACCCCTGCCCACATTGGAATAAATACGGTTTAAAATGGTATCGTTAAAGACCGTGTTTACCCGATTCACCAAATTCTCAACATTTCTAAAATAAGCGGTAGCGAACAAGGAATGATCGCCCTTAAAATTTTTGGTTATCCCAAGTTCCACCAAATCGATAAACTCCGGGAGTAGGGTGGCATCCCCTTGTTCCAAGGTCTCGGAATGCTCCCTTTCCGGAAAGGGGTTCATTTTAAAGGTGGTGGTACGTTCAATACGCCTACTATAGGCGGCCTTGACACGGGTACGTTCGTTTACCGAATATTGCAGGGAAGCGGAGGGAAAGGGTTTTACAAAATTATAGGTATAGGTGGTATCTATGGTATTGGTCCTGTCCCGAAGGTCAAAATCCCGATCCATGGCCTCCAAGCGAATTCCTGCGGCATAGTCCCATTTTCCCTTTTTTCCGCTAAGTTGGGCATAGGCGGAATGAATACTTCGTGTTAAATCCACCGCACTGGAGAATTCCGGTACCAGTTCAAAATCACCCGTGGTATTGTTGCGCCGTTCGTATACAAAATCCCCCGTATGGTCCAATATGCGGTACTGATATCCCGTTTCCAAGGTTCCGAAGGTAAAGGGTTTCCAGGCATAATCGAGTTGAAAACGAAACCCGTTCAAGGGATTGTCATTGGTATTGAATTCATCCTGATATACCAAATCGGTATCGGGGAAACCTAAATTCCGATTCGTGGTCGGCCCGCCCAATAAGGTATATTCATAGAGCAGGGAAGCCGATAATTTGGAGCGGTCCCGAAAGGTATGTGCGTAATCCAGACTTCCCAAAATAAAATCCCCTATCCTTTCCCGGAGGTTTTCATTGAAATATTGAAAGGTATACAAACGCTCCGTACCGTTGGCAGGGATAATGGCATGGTTATCAAAGTACAGGATATCCGCGGTCCTGTCCTTCTGCCGTTCCCCCGCGTAAAATCCCAAGGAAACCGTATTGAGGGTATCGGGCTGATAATCCACCGTAAACCTTCCGCTAAAATTCACCTCATCAAAACTACGTTCCCCATCGGAGGGAAAACGGGTAAGGGTATCGTTGATGATCGTAAAGACGTCCCCTTCCCGCCTACCGGCCAGATCGTTTCGCTGGTAGTTGGCCCCAAAGGAAAAGTTCCATTTTTCCTTGCGGATATTGTGGGTAAGATCCACCCCGTAGCGTCGGGAAGGTTCGGCATTGCCGTACCCTTCGATGGAAGGAAGGCCTGCTCTTATGTTCACCTGCGTAAAAGTACCGTTTACCGCCTCTTTTTGTAGGATAATGTTCAATAGGCCCGCCTTGCCCTCCGGGTCATATTTTGCCGAGGGTGCCGTTATCACCTCTACCCTTTCCACCGAATTTGCGGGAAGCTGGTTCAAGAAAACGGCGGCATTCCCCTGTATCGGTTTTCCATTGAGCAATAGCACAAATCCGGTACTTCCCCGTACACTGATCTCGCCCAGGCCATTGACAGCGACCGAAGGGAGGTTTCTTAGCACATCCGTTACATTGCCTCCCAAACTGTTCTGAAATTTGGAAGCCTCGAATACCTGCCTATCAATTTTATTGATTACCGTGGCACTTTCGGCCTGTACCACTACCTCGTTCAATTGGTTTGCCCCAATGTCCAGGGCAATGACACCTAGTTCATTGGCATCGGTACTGCTGTTGCACCGTATATCCCGAATAGTTTTTGTCTTAAAGCCAATGAAGGAAACCTCCAAATAGTACGTACCCTTTCTTAGATCGATTAAGCTAAAAATACCTTTATCATCCGTTATCACCCCGGTAACCAATTTGCTATTTTCCTGGTCATACAAAACAGCCGTGGCGTATTCCAAAGGGCCGTTGGTATTGCTACTAACAATTTTTCCGGTAATCTGGGCAAAAGCAAAATGTGAAACAAGAAGTAGGATGAAAAGAATACGTAGGGGTAGCTTCATTTGAAAAAATACAGGCGTCCAAATGCCAAAGCTACACCAGGACGATAAGGGCTGACGGTGTATTTGAAAAAGTTAAGGTATCATTGCCGTTTTTTGAACTGGATCGGGGTCTTGCCCTCATGCCGTTTAAAGTACTTCACAAAATGGGAAACATCCTTGAAATTCAATTTGAAAGCGATTTCGGTCACCGAAAGGTCCGTGAAGTTCAACAAGCGCTTTGCCTCTTTTATGATATGTATGGCGATTACCTTGGAGGCGGTCTTTGAATATTCCTTTTGGCAAAGGGCGTTTAAATTTTGGGAAGTAGTATTGCACATTTTGGCATAGTACGAAACGTCGTTTTTTAGTTGTTTTCCCAAATAGGTATTGAATTGGGATAGTTTATCACCCATAAAGGGGGCGCTTTCCGTTATGGCATAGCTCAGTATCTTGGCCAATAAGGCCTTTAAGGATCCCTCTATTACTTCGTTTTGACCTGATGTGTTTTGCTTCGTTTCCCTACACAGGAGTTCAAAGAGGCTATCGATGGTAGCATCCGGCCCAACATCAATAACCTGTTTCTGGTTTAACTGCCCAAGTTGGTGGTTGATCTTTTTATCCAGGGTTCTCTCCAAAAACTCTTCTTTGATGATAATGACGAATCCCTCGGGCAGGGTATTGATTTCCCAATGGTGTACTTGGTCTTTTCGGATTACAAAAACTACGGGAGGTTCTATGCGATACCTTTTAAGGTCCATATGGTGAAGGCCCGAACCCTTCCTGAAATAGACCAGTTCCAAGTACTTGTTGTGCCTGTGGGGCTTGGTATACCGTTTGTTGATGTCAAAAGGCTCAATTTTTATATGGGCATATGGGGAAATTTTGTTGTAGGTATTGATTACGGTCCTCATGGATAATTGCCTATTTTCTCTGCCCTAAACTATAAGATCAACGCGTATTAGTTTCAAATATCTTCCAAGGAAGGGACCGTCAATTCGGGGATATTCCATTTGGCCCGTTTGGCGCCAGCCTGGTAGGCACTTTCCAAAAAGTCCAGTACTGCAGCTCTCGGGTCTTCAGAATTCTTGACCGTTTCATAACGCAGCAGGGCCATGGGGCTTCCATTGCTGTCTACCCAATTGGCGGCCTCCGGAAATAAGGGTTCTTCATCCAAGCCCTCAGGGGAAGGGTAGGTATAGGCATAATACATAGGTTCGGGCATACTGTCGTCACCTGCCCAAAATCCGAAACTGATCTGCTCATGGGAATAGGTATCCCGTTCCAGAATACGTGCCGACTTGTCCATAGGCGGGAGCTTTCTGTCCGAAACCCGGGTCACCGTGAGGTCCATATGGTGCCAATAGATATGGACGGGGCAGGTCTTTCCGTAAAACCGGCCGCTAAATTCCTGAAAAACGGCATGGTTCCATTGCATCAGTTTCCAAAACCTTTGGATATATCCCCAATCGTAATGATGATAGTCCCGGATGGCGTCAAAGCGGGTTTCAATACCCAGATCCAAAGGTTTCTCTATAAATTTGGGATGCAGGTCAAAACTGGCCAGTGCCTTCATAAAATGTTCGTAAAATTCGGCTATGGTCGGATCGGGTAGCAAGGAAATGTGAATCGGTTCGTAGGTGCTATGGGACAACACAACGGCCTTTTCCAGTATATTGAAATCTATTTCCAAAGTATCGAGTCCATCATTGACCGGGATACTGTGGGTGCCAAATCCCCTTGAGGTAACGTAGAGCGTAATATACCACCAATGATTTTTCCGAGCGGTCAGTTTTAGACGTGTCTTCCCAATAATCTGTAGAATCAAATGTACGGTCAATCGGGTTTCTTTCCACTCCTCAAAGGGTAAATTGGGCAATGCTGTTCCGTTTTTCATAGGTACTGTGTGGCTTTCTTTTTTGATAAATTCCGTCCATCTAAAAGTACAAAAAAGCGAGGGGCTTTTCTGCCTGTTTTTTGATTGGTCCAAAAAGAAAAATCAAATCCGTGGAATTCCTGAATCCTTAATTCCGTTGCGCGGCCATCCATTCCATTATCGTAACAGGTTTGCCTTCCCATAGTACGGGATTGCCCTGAAAACCGAAATCGGCATGGTTGGCATGTGAATAGATCCATGAAAAATGGCCGTGGTACCGGTAATTGGGACCCCCAAAGAAACCCGTAATGTCCACGACATTATCGTAGTACGAAAAATGTACATTTTGGGCATTGGCATCCATCAATCGCTTGTACAACGGTACCACCGTTTCTTCCGGAAGGGTTACCGGGTCGTCCTTGGAATGGAGAAACCACATGGGTACATCCTTAATTTTCTGTAGCTGCTCGTCCGTAATAAACCGGGAATGATAGGCCAAGGCACTGATGTAACCTGCGGCAAAATAATCGGGATAGAGGAGTATCAACTTTAGCGACATATAGCCCCCATTGGAGCATCCCCCTATATAGATCCGCTCGGTATCAATTTGGGGGTGATCGGCCACATATTTTTTAATAAGACCCATCAAAGCCTCGTTATAGATATCATTTTCCTTTCCCCGGGTGTATTCCCCCGAGGCACTTTGCATCCAAAAGGTCGGGCTTTGGGGTACAAGGACATAGGCCCCTCCAAAGAGGGACTGTATTTCATCCGAGGCGTAGTTGGCCGCCCTGTTGGCCATTAGTGGAATAGTCGTATCGGTACCTCCTTCCCCTCCCCCGTGGAGCCATATGATCAAGGGGGATTTTTTGTTAGAGGTTTTGGGCGTAAAAGCGGCATAGGACAGACTGATGTCCTCGTTATGCGTGTGCTTTCCGGTCAGATCGAATTCGTTGACCAAGGGTAGAATTCTTTTGGCTTCCTTGTCCCAAACCTCACCGGTCTTGGTATGGGTTATGGTCAGTTGGTAATCGATCCATACGTTGCCCCGTGCATTGGGAATGTATTGCATGGGCGAGGCAAGCACCATATTTGGCCCTATGGCAAGGAGAAGGGTCAGGAATTTTCCTTTGGCCACCCTATTGCCATTTTTATCGGATACATAGGCATATTGTACGGTTCGCTGCCCCGAGGCCATTTCATCGGGAATCTGGGCTTGTTCGGTAGTACGCTTTACGGAGACTTCATATTCCCCGGCAGTGGCCGCTGATACGGTCTCTTTTAAGGACAGGATTACCCGGCTGGCAGCTGGGCCCCAATCGTATCCCTCGACTATCAAGGTGTATTCCCCGGCTTGGTTACTTCTTTCAGATTGCAAAAATTCCGTTGGGGGTTCGTGGGATAAAAGGTGTATGGGTGCAATGAGCAATACCCAGATAATTGAATTAAAAATGCATCTATTCATCAGATCAATTTTTGTGTTTTGCGAGTCGATTTAAATCGGATGGGGCGGCCGTAAACAAATGTACGCTTTGCCCGCTGGTCAAACAAATAGCAAAATAAGGGTAAGAATAACTCCCCCAAAAGTGAAATAGAGGCCTTTTTTGAATATTGGGGTGCTGGGCCGAAACATCCAAAACGCGGATACGACAAAGAACAAAAGGGATAGTCCAAAAAAGATATTGAGAAAAAACAAGGGATGATCGGAATTGGCCTTATGGATTTTGGCCATTTTATCCAAGATCAAGGGTAAGCGCTTTTCAAGATATTGGGCCTCTCCCGTTACCGTATTGTAGGTACCGGTTTCAAAATGGATGAGTGCTCCTTCTTCCCTATCTACTTTTAGATTCTTTTTCTTTAAGGCCTTGCCCAAATCCCCAGTCGTTAGTTGCGGTTCCAACTCTTTTTCGACCTGTACATCTTTTTTTAAATAATCGGTATTCCTAAAAATAAGTACGATTCCACTGATGGCGTACATCGCCATTATGCCAGCCAAAAAGAATCCTAAATATCTGTGATAGGTGCGCATGGTCTGTTCGGTCCTTCTTCCCATAGTCCAAGTGTATTCGGCCGCAAACTGGATTAAAATCTTCGTCTTGCCCCGGTAAACTCCATGGCCTCCCCTTTTCCAAAACCATAACTAAATCCAAAGGCCACAAAAGTACCCCTAAGGCTTCGGCTATAGATGAAAAAATCTTCCTGACTTATCTCGTTTTCCCGTATTCTGGAGGCAAAGGCATCACGTACGCTCAAATTCAACACGCCCTTTCCCTTGAACAGTTTTTTGCGTACGCCAAGGTCTAAAAAGGCCATTTCACTTATTCTGCCTTGAACCGTCTCAAAACTTGATCGATAGTTTCCAGTCGCCTCCAAATCAATATCCGCGGGGAGCTTCACCTTGGTCATCAGTTTGGAGGACCACTGATTTGCGCTAAAATCGAAGGTCGTGCCATCAAAAAAGCCATCGCGGGCAAACTGGCTATAGTTAAAGTCCGCATTGAGGGTAAGCCAATTGGCCGGGCTATATTTGGTATTGAACTCGATTCCCGTGGTCCTATTGGTACCGATATTTTCCGGCCGTACCGTATTCACATTGTTTTCGAAAAAGGATACCCTTTCAATAACGTCAGTGGTGTACCGATGATAGACCCCAAGATTCATGGAAGTCTTACCGATAAAGAAAATACTGGTCAACTCGTAGGAGTCGGTAAACTCCGGCATTAACTCCGGGTTACCTTGGCGAATATTGAAATTGTTACGGATATTGAAAAAAGGGTTTAAATCCCAAAGCCGTGGTCGATAAATACGTTTGGAGTACCCGGCCTGCAGGGATATTTTTTCGGAAAATTTATAGGAGGTATGTACACTGGGAAATAGGTTGGTATAATTCTGGTCATTGATTTCATTGGTATTGATCAGTATGGTGTTCAAATCGGTCTGCTCCAAGCGCAAACCGCCCTTTATCCCCCATTTTTCCCCTTCATAGGCCCCCGTACCATAAAGCCCTAAAACCCTTTGATCAAACTCGAAAACATTGGTAAGACCGGGATCGTTTATAAATTCGCCCCCGATCAAATTATTGACCTCAAAATCATTGTTTACGTCGTTAAGGACATATTGTGTTCCGGTCTCCATCGTCCATTTTTTGGAAATTGGCAGCGTATAATCCAACTTAAAGGTGAAAACGGATTCCTTAAAATCGGTTCGGGTCCGTTGCGCATTATCATTGTTCTCCCCGGAAATCGTGGTATCCAGAAAATCCGAGGACTGATCCTTTCCAAAGAAATTCCCCAATGCGCTGAACAGCAATGTGTGGTCCTCATCCCCCTTAAAATCCTTTTTATACTGTAGTTCGTACTGGAATTTTGGATTGGTGGCCTCCGTGGTCTCGTTGCGTTCCCACTGGGAGGTAATTTCATTCGAGGCATCCAAGGATGCAAAATTGGTGGTAGAGGGTTGATCTTCAAGTTCCAGGGCAAAATTGCCCGAAAGTGTTATTACGTCATTGGGACTCAGGTAATAATCGGTTCCCAACACAAAATTGTAGTAGTTTTCATTCCTGAATTCCGTACCGGTAGTCAGAATGGTCGTATTGTTTACCAAATCCACATTCCTATTATCGATGTCGCTCGGTAAATCGCGGAATCCTACCCCTATCTGACTGAACAGATTAAACTTCTCCGTCCTTCGATTTAAGCTTATCCCCACACTGTTGTTTTCGGGGGCACCGGCATTTACGGAAACCGAACCGTTAAGCCCTTTTCTTTCCTCTTTTTTGATGACGATATTTATGATTCCCGACGTTCCTTCCGCGTCATATTTGGCAGATGGATTGGTAATGACCTCCACCCTATCGATCATATCCGCGGTGATGGTACCCAAGGTATTCCCTTCCTCGCTAGCGATAATGGAAGGCTTTCCGTTGATGAGCACCTGTACCCCCGCACTTCCCCTTAGGCTTATCTGGCCTTCGATACTCACATTTACTGAGGGAACATTGTTCAAAACGTCCAAGGCACTTGCCCCGGTACTGCTCAAATCCTTCCCTACATTAAAAACGCGCTTGTCCAGCTTAAATTCCGTTACGGATTCCTCTCCCCGGACGACTACTTCGTTTAGTTGTTCGGCATCCTCGGAAAGTGCAACGGTGCCCAGATCAATGGTCTTGCTTCTTGCCTCGGGCTGCCCAAAGGTTTTGGTCTGGAAACCCAGGAAACTGATTTCAATGTAAAAATTATCCGCGTCCGTTTCCAGGGCAAAACTTCCATCGTCCAAAGTTGTTGTGCCGCTAATGGGTTTTTTGGTCTCATTGTCAGCAATCATTACAGTAGCAAAGGCTATCGGTGTTCCATTTATTTGTTCCACTACCTTGCCTTTTACGGTGATGGATCGGGTGTTTTGGGCAGAAATTGTGCCCATAGCCATGAACAAGCTGCAAAGGAAAAAAGTAATCTGTTTTGTTTTTAAACGCATAGGGCATTCCGATTATACTCTCAAAGATGGAATTCCTAAGGAAAAACTGAAAACAAAATCCTCCAAACGACATGGATATGGCCCCAATCGACAATTATCCAAAAAAATCCTGTAGTGTTGTTGTTCAGGGGAGAAAGAACGTCGTTTGGAATACATCTTTTTATGGGTTACCTTTTATACTTTAGTTTAGGCTATTCAAATTTCCATTCTTGTGATTTCAAGAAAAGAGCTCTTTTTTCAGATTGTACTGCACATCTCGGTGCTGCTTTTCTATTCCTTTGACAGGAACAATCCAGGTATTGATGGATTCCAAATATGGTCTTTTTTGAGCTATGCCCTGGCCGCCGCCTTTATTACCTATTATTTAATGCCCCGATTCCTGTACCGAAAAAAACAGTGGGCCTTCTTCGGATTGGTGGCCCTGGTCATTTTTGTGGTGATTTTAATCGAGGAATTGATATTGGAACAAATATTCTTTGCCGGTACACGTAGGGCCAGGATCTTCCCAGGTATTTATTTTGCCCTGTTCGATGTATTGCCGATTATTGTAATTCTATCCGGATTCAAGTTTGGGTGGGATGCCCTTCAAAAACAGCGACAGATCGATGAACTCACCAGTACCATCCAGGAAAGCGAGCTTCAGTTTTTGCGCTCCCAAATCAATCCCCATTTTTTGTTCAACAACCTGAACAATCTCTATTCGCACGCCTTGGAAAATTCGGCCAAGACCCCGGAAATAATTCTTGAGCTTAGCGGAGTGCTCCGGTATATGCTGTACGAATGCAAGGAGAAGTTTGTTCCCTTGGCCAAGGAAATAGAACAGCTCCATAATTTCGTAAAGCTGAACAAACTGCAAATCGAAGAACGGGGAGAGGTCAATTTCAACACCCAAAATATCGCTTCGGACTACAAAATAGCACCCCTGATTTTAATCGTTTTTATTGAAAATGCCTTTAAACATAGTCAGTCCGGACAGTCCAGTAACATTACCATCGATATTGATCTGCGGTTGGAGGGCGACACATTGCACTTCTATTGCAAGAATAATTTTGAGGCATCGGAAGCTTTGGATACCGTGGCCAAGGGTATTGGCCTGGAGAATGTAAAAAAACGTTTGCAATTGCTATATCCCAATAAGCATCGACTGGACATTGACCGGAAAAAGGGAAATTTTGAAGTGCATTTGGAGCTACAATTGGAAAAAACGAAAGCACCATGAATTGTATCATCATAGAAGATCAGCCACCGGCCCAACGGATTTTGAAAAAATTCATCGCCGATGTGGGTACCCTGACCTTAAAAGAGGTGTTTCCCGATGCAATTTCGGCCATGGAATTTTTGAAGAACGAAAAGGTGGACATTATGTTCCTGGATATTCACCTTCCCAAAATTTCCGGAATCGAATTTTTAAAGACCTTGCCCAATCCGCCCCATGTGATATTGACTACGGCCTTTCCGGATTATGCCTTGGAGGGCTATGACCTTAATGTGGTGGACTACCTATTAAAGCCTTTCTCCTTTCAACGCTTCCTACAGGCCATTTCCAAAGTACCCCGTACGGCCCAAATAGAGGGGCAGGGCAAAATGGCCATGGAAAACAAGTTGAAAAAGGAAATCTATATAAAATCGGGACACGAGCACATAAAGATTCGGATAAGCGATATTATCCATATCCAATCTGATGCGGATTACACCGAAATACATACCCATAAGGGGAAACTGCTCTCCAATGAACCTCTTCGGCATTGGCTGCATGAGTTGGAGGGCCATCATTTTTTTAGGATCCACAAATCGTTTATCTTAAATACAGAAAAAATCGAGCGGATTTCTGGGAATTTGGTCTATCTGGTAAATCAAAATAAGATTCCGATAGGAAGGGCGTACAAGGAAGAGTTTATGAAAAGTCTGCTCAAATAATGGTGTGGAATCATACTGAAAATCATAGTTATGGATTAAAAACCTTTAATGAACAATGAAATTTGCCGAGGATTGGGTTATTGAGTTTTACGTTATTATGGCGGAGCGCAACAATAACTTAGTAACTCGGTAACCCTTGAAAATCGAAATATTTATGGAAACTGAAAGTCTTGCACTTAACTTTCGCACCCGCCTGTTACGGTCCAGCTTTCAACTGGCGATTGCGACAAATGAGGTTCGCCTTGGCGGATTTGCCTTTGAATTTAGAGCTTGCTTTGTAACATAATTTGCCATGGCCCGACCAAAAACAACACTAAAAATTATGAAATGAAACGAACATGAATTTTTTTAATCAAAAACTACAAGTAATGGAAGGATTAAAATAAATTCATGAGAGAACGAGTGCAGCGAGTGGTTGCATGGGTTCTTAAATTTTTAAATAACTTATTTACAGGTAGTTAAAAATTTTAAACACATGAAAAAACTGATATACGTATTTCTGGGGCTTTTCTCTTTTAATGGCATCGCGCAAAACGATACGGACGATGTGACGATTACATCGGAGAAACTTACGGACAATATCCATGTGCTCTATGGCCGGGGCGGAAACATAGGTTTGGCCATAGGTGATACCTATGCCTATCTTATCGATGATCAATTTGGGGCCTTGACCAAAAAAATCCTTTCAAAGGTTAAACAAATCACGGATAAGCCCGTCAAATTTGTGCTGAATACCCACTGGCATGGGGATCATACCGGAGGTAATGAAAACCTGGGAAATTCAGGGGCCATAATTATTGCCCATGACAATGTGCGCAAACGTATGTCCAAAAGGCAGGAGAGAAGTGGAGGCCGGACCACCTCGTCCTCACCATATGCCGCATTGCCCCAGATTACCTTTAATGATGAGTTTACCATACACTTGGATAGCTTAAACTCCCTGCACCTCATGCATGTCAACAACTCCCATACCGATGGGGACTCTTATATGTACTTTCCCCAAAGTAATGTCATTCACATGGGCGATAACTTGACCGACGGCTATCCGTTTATTGACATCAATTCCAATGGGGACATTGATGGTTTTGTCAAAAATTTGAATATGGCCCTTTTTATTGTGGACGAGGATACTCAAATAATTCCTGGTCACGGCAAGGTTATGGGTCGAAAAGATTTGGTAGCCTATCGTGATATGCTGGCTACTTTGCGTATGCGCGTCAAAAAGGCGAAAAATGATGGAAAAACCATAGCTGAAGCCCAGAATATGGGGCTTTCATCAGAATGGGATACTACCCATGGCCAAGGATTTATCAATTCGGATAGAATCATCGAATCCATTTACAAAACAGTGGACTGATCAAAAACTGTATTATGAAAACACTGAAAAAAGAAGACATCGAACAGGAAGTATTTAACTTGTATGACGACTATGCCCATAATAAAATCCAACGTCGGGAATTCATTGAAAAATTGGGGCTTTATGCCGTAGGGGGCATCACCGTTGGCGCATTGATGAGCTTTTTGATGCCGAATTATGTAGATACCTTGCTGGTCAAAAAAGATGATCCCAGATTGGATTCGGATTATATTACCTATACTTCGTCCCAAGGAGGTGGAGCAATCAAAGGGCTGCTTTCCAAACCGAAGGATACCCAGGGAAAGTTGGGAGGAATCGTCGTAGTCCATGAAAACCGGGGGTTGAATCCCTATATTGAGGATACAGCACGAAGGGCGGCCCTAGATGGGTTCATTACCTTGGCACCCGATGCCTTGACCCCATTGGGCGGGTATCCCGGCAATGATGATGAAGGGAGGGCCCTGCAACGAAAAAGGGACCGTAACAAAATGTTGGAAGATTTCATCGCCGCATATCATTATTTAAAGTCACACAGAGATTGTAGCGGAAAAATCGGGGTGGTCGGCTTTTGCTTTGGAGGCTGGATTTCCAATATGATGGCCGTAAAAGTATCCGACTTGGCCGCGGCCGTTCCTTTTTATGGGGGACAACCCAAGGAGGATATCGACCAAATCAATGCGCCCCTCATGCTTCAGTTTGCCGGATTGGATACCCGGGTGAACGAAGGTTGGCCGGCCTATGAAAAAGCCTTGAAAGCCCATGGCAAGAAATATACGGCATATATGTATCCAGACGTAAACCACGGTTTTCACAATACCAGCACGCCACGGTACGATAAGGAGGCCGCGGAACTGGCCTGGCAAAGAACCATGGACTTTTTTAAGGAGAAGTTGAACTGACCAAAGCGTATCAAAGTTTTGATGCCCATAATCTAGGTTCCCTTATTTTGCCCTTGTCCGGAGTTCCAGGGCCTTCTCCACATTTTTTTTGGCAGGATGCCTCAAGGCATGACGAATGACCCATTTCAATTCCTTGGAAGCATCCTTAAGCCAACTTTCGCATAATTGCAAGGCCAAATCCAGATGGTCCTTCGCTATATCCCCCACATGGTTCGCCACGCTTCGTCTTACATAGAGGCTCCCATCATTTTTTAATTGTTCCAATATCGGTAATGAGGGACTCGGATCCTTTACCAATACACTGATTTTTTGCGCCCAGGGCAATCTAGGCCTAGTTCCTTCCGAACACAGTCTACGTACATGCGGATCTGGATCGTTCATCCAATCATATAAAACGGAAAACGTCCTATCCGGTTGGTCGATGATAAAAGTGCGGATCGAAAATTCCGAGGAGAATCGCTTTGTCAGTTCATATTGTGCCTTCATGGAAATAGCAAAGGGATCTTCATGGTTATTATAACTTTTGTCCAGGCCGTATTGTTCCACAAAACTTACATGGGGCAAATAAAACATTACGGATAGACCCAGGTTTTCCGTATCCTGCAAGGGTGGGGTAAGCGATGCCAACAGTACGGCTATCGCCTCCGAATAGGTATTGGGCAAATATTTTCGTAACACCTCCGCTATTTTTAAACCGCGCTCCTTAAGGGAAAGGGGCTCTATGTGGGACAGTGCTTCCTTAACAAAGGATCGCTCGTTAAAATCTTTGTGGACCAACTTCAAATTGCTTCCCAGCTGTGTAATCGCCGGTTCGTCCAGAACAAGCTTTAAGGGTACTCCTTTCTGAATGGAATTTGGAGCTTCCGGTAATCTTAATTGGGTCATACTTTTTTATTAGGTTGAACAGAAGGATTTACAGTTGGTCTCTTGGGCATGCACCGCAATGACCGTACAAGTTACAATATACCTCTCTATGCCAACAACCATCGACTGCTATTTTAAATTTTTTTCATCCGGATGAAACGAAAGGAAAAAATCAGACTCCCTAAAGGGAACCTTAACGTATTCTTATGATGAATTTAAACCAAAGAATTTACTGGAATTCAGTACTTCTGCTTTTACCATTTGTACTTCATACACAGTCCAAGGACAATATTAAGACTCATACGGAATTTCTCGCTTCGGATAAACTTGAGGGTCGGGGAACCGGTAGTCGGGGAATCCGCCTTGCGGCTAACTATATATCCGAGCAGTTCAAGTCGGTCGGGCTTCGGCAAATAGATGGTGATTCATTTTACCAAAAATTTCTATTTCCCGGGGAATCGGAAATGGAATCCAACGTCGTAGGGTTTATCGAGGCCGGTACCCCAAGCAAAAAATCAATGGTGTTTATGGCGCATTATGACGGCCTCGGCATACAGAGGGAAGAAGGCCAAACGGATACGATCTACAACGGGGCACGGGACAATGCCGTTGGGGTCGCCGCATTGCTGGAACTGGCCCGGTTATTCAAGAATGCCGATGCCCCTAGGCATAACTTGGTTTTTGTGGCGACCGCAGGTGAGGAATTTGGCCTTCATGGAAGCCAATTTTATGTGAACCATCCCATTTTCCCCAATGAGGACACCATCATTTGCTTGAACATCGATGGGTTTAATGTTTCCGGACCGCGGGAGGATTATTTTGTTTTTCCCAGACAGGGCGTCGATTTTATCGATGAGATTGAAACCTTACTTACACCCTTGGGGTTGCATTACATCAGTCCGGATTGGGTGGATGATCTGAATACAAATTTTGATACGGCATCGTTCCTGGCAAAGGGAATTCCGGCATTGACACTTTGGACGGGAAATCGCCTAAAGGGTGGCAAAATTGCGGAACCCTTGGATTTGGGAGGGATACATACCCCTAAGGATGAAATCAACGATAATTGGAATTGGGACGGTGTTGAGGACCATCTTAGGCTATATAAGCGTATTGCCGATTATTTTCTTGAGCATCCCAATGGGATTAGCGTTACCGATCCCACCTTGTTTATGAAGCAATGATTTCATTCTTCTACGATGGGAGAACTATGGGTAGCTATGGCCTTGATTTTCCCATCCTTTTTTTGATATACATCGGTAAAGCGAAGTCTCAATTTTGTGGTGTCCCCACCGGAGTTTCCGACGATCACCATCCTTTCCGAACCTCTGATTACCGCAACATTGCCATACAGGCGAACATCCAAGCCTTCGTAGACGATGTCTTGAAATGTATAGTCGGCATTGGCAAATTCCGTAATGGTAGCGTCCTTATCCGACACGGTACCATCCGAGGAACCGGAGTACACCCAGGATTCATCAAGAATCTCCCGTAAAGGTGCTGCGTCACCGGCCAGATAGGCATCCGTCCATTGATGTAACAAATTCAAGGCTTCCTCTTCCGTTATTTTGTCCGCAACTTTTTTTGGTGTTTCACTTGGTTTTTCGGCGTTCCTACAGGAACCGGCCATAATTACTAGGGACATGCAAACTATTACTTTCTTCATATATACTGTATTTTCGAGCGGTTACAGCCCAATCCTGAAATTGCTGCCAGTTGTTTTTCGAATGATAGGGGTGGAATTTGACCGTTGTACTTTTCCATCAGGAAAAGATACTAAAAAAGCGCAAACCCAATGGCCCGCGTTGTTAACACTATTATCCGATACCTTGTATGCCGATTTTTATTCCGACCTATCTAGTTTTCTGTTTTTAAAGTAGGCATAAAAGCTAGTGATAATGGCCAGTGAAGAGACCAGGGTCATAACCGTTCCCGGAAAGAATTTTACATAGTTACCTAAATCCATAAAAAGGAAATAACCCAAATCGGCCAACCCCCCTGTGATCGCGGCTAAGAAAATAGCATTTTTGTTTCCCTTCCAAATATAAAAAGCGGATAAAAGGGTCACCAATCCAATCCAAAACAGGTTGAACCCATGTTGCCCTATAATTGCTCCGGCAGCTTTTGGATAATCCATTTGTAATGTGTTTGGATCAACGGCATCGGCAATTCCGGCAATCGAGGCCGAAATATCATCGGTCAATACACCTTTCATGGTCATTACACCGGCAAGAATATGGACCAGCCCCCATACAATCCATAGTATAGAGGAAACCTGAAGTAAAACGGACATGCTTTTCATAGGAGTATGTTTTAAACTCAAATATCCTAGATCCCATGGGGTTACGCATTAATGTAGATTAAGAAAGAAGGTCACGATTTGCGCATCCTTTCCGACTTTACTTTACTAAGTGCCTCAGGGGTAATCCCCAGATAAGAAGCTATCATTCGTTGTGGAATTCTTTGTGTAATTTCAGGATATGTTTCGATAAAATCCTGATAGCGTTCTATGGCGGAAGAGCTCATTAACATGAGTATCCTTTTTTGAAGGACCCATAATCTTTTTATCAAAGGGCCAACATTTTGACCTTCACTTTTTATGTCCTTGTTTCGGACGATAATCCTAGAATCTTCCAGCGCATCTATATATAAACTTGTTTGCAATTCGGGAGGAATATTGTCCGCGATAACCCAACCTTCCGGAGCGAACATAAAAATGTGTTCTTTTCCTTTTTTATCGATGGTATAACTTCGTAACAAACCCGACTCCACTACATAGATTTTGCTATTAAATTCTCCAGCCTTCTGTAGAATCTCCCCTTTTTTTACCGCTATCCGATGCATTGGTTCGAGATATGAAAAGTGTTCAACGGCCTTGTGTATTAGCGGTAGGAGAGGGTATCCTACGTTGTTTGTGGTTACAATATACTTTAATTATACAAAAAACGGCTTGGGAAAACTCCCAAACCGTTAGTACTTCAGCTCTGTTTAGTGCCCGGTTAATCGGTACTATTAAAAACTTCAAAGTGTTGGAAAACCATTTCCCTTTCATCGATCGTACTAAAAATCTCCACCAGATCCTTGTTTTTCATTGCTTTTTCCGAAGCTGCCTTGGCAGAGGCCATGTCTGTCCAGAGTACAATGTCCAGGAACCTTCCGTCCTCGGCCAAGGAAGTTTTTCTAGAGATAAATCCGGGTTGATCCCTTACAAAATCATTGAGCCTCGTAAAGGATTTCTTTGCCGTTGCGGTGCTTATGCCTTCCTTGGATTTCCATAACACCATTTCTAAAACCTTAGCGTGTTCCATTTTACTTTTTTTGTGTCTGACCGGCTGTAACCATAAGCCGTCAAAACTGTTAAACCTGTAATCATTTTTTCTCATAGGTTAAAAGTAAAGTGGGTCGGTGACAGCCCTATGTCAACTATACCTGGAAACGTCCAAAATAATTTTGCCAGCTGAATTTCAGGTTTGGTTCAAAAGTCCCGGAAGTCACCGTTAACCGATGGATTCTATCCAATCTAAATTCCCTGAATTCCTCCCGAAGTCGGCAATGGGCGATGACAATCCATAGGTTATTGGTAAAATAGACGGCCTGAGGTTCGATCTTACGATCGGTCAACTCTTCCTTATAAATAGATCGGTAGGTGATATGGAGTACTTTTTTGTTGGAAATGGCCTTTTGTATTTCGGACAGCCCATTACTTTCAACAACCTCGCCCTTTACAAAACTAAGGGTACGGTCTGCCAGGAATTCGAGATGGTCCTTCTGAAAGTTTCTAAGGGTCGATTTTATCTTGGTCAATACCGAATCATAGTTTTTGGATAACGATCTATCCCCCTGCCTCCGGATGAACTCTTCGGAAACGATCAAGGCGTTCGCCTCTTCCTCGGTCAACGAGACCGGGGGTAGTCGATACCCATCGACCAAAAAATAACCGACCCCATTTTCCGAACCAATGGGCACACCCGCATCCTGTAGCGTTCTGATGTCCCTGTAAACCGTTCGCAGACTGATCTCGAACCGTCCGGCGATTTCCTTTGCGGTAACGATTCTCTTTGACTGCAATTGAATTAAAATTGCCGTTATTCTTGTAAGCCTGTTCATAATGCCTTGATCAAATCGTAATGTGTATAGGTTGTGCTTTTCCGGTACACCTTGGTAGCCGTTGCCATCGTTCCATACCAAACGCAAATCAGCAATTGTGGGGTCGCTTCAAATTTCTAGACTAAGGTGTTTACTAGACCAAAAACATTAGCCGTGCCTAGAACCATTTCAAACCGGATGCCTTGGATAATTTTTTTATTTGGTTTGCCGTCAATCGCCATACCGATACACCTCCCCAATGCAAATCCAAGAAAAATCAGTGCTGCGACCGTAAATGAAGTAAAGGTCAAACCTGGTATAATGGTTCCTAACAAAATAATGATTCCTCCGCCGAGCATTACGGAGCTTACGCCTCGCATTTCGTTTAAAAGGTTGACATCGTTTTGTAGTGTAATTCCAGAATTTTCCAAATAGGTCTTTATGGGGTTGCTTAACCGCATTGCACCTACAAAGAGCAACATAAGACTTGATACCGACAGGATAATGATTTTTACAATTTCCATTTGTACTGTTTTTAAGATTGTTTCACGGCAAACATAAAATGGAGTTGTGACAGGGATGTGTCAGGGGTATTACTGATTTTTTATGTATTTCTCAAAATACTCCTGTATCGTCATATCATATGGACTAAACGTTTGGTTTTCTACCACAAGTTTCTTGATATAATCTATTCTGAAGTGTCGAAAATCGTTACGTAACCGACAAAAGGCAATTAATAGAAAATCTCCGTTAATGCTATAGATGGCAAATGGCTCAATGCTTCTAGTGGTCCGCCTATCCTCGGAGGAAAGATAATCGATGGTCAAGACTTTGTATTGGGTAATGGCCGATTGTATCTGCATTAGGTTATTGCTCGACTTCTTTACATGCTGATGCCCTCCAAAGTAGATTCTACCAGCCAACAAATCCGCATTTCCCTTTTGGGAATACCTCAAAATAGCTTTTATTTTTTCGATTGCACTGGAAACATTTTCGCTCAACGATCGATCTTTGTTGTGAATGGCCAATTGCTCCACGGTAATCAGGGCATTGGCCTCATCCTCGGTAAATAGAACCGGCGGAAGATGGTACCCCTCCATAATGGAATATCCCTTACCTTCTTCCGTTACAATGGGTATTCCCGATTTTTCAAGGGTACGGATATCCCTGTAGATCGTCCGTATACTTACGTTGTGCTTTTCGGCCAGGTATTTTGCGGTAATAAGCCTTTTGGATTGCAACTGCGTAATAATGGCGGTTAACCTTGAAAGTCTGGGTTTTTCCTTTTCTTTCATTTTTTTGTTTGGTCTGCCTGTGCCAACCTACGAATGAATTATAATATAACCAAGATAATCGATATTCCATCCTTTTAAAAGGAAGCCCTCCAAAAATCCCTTTCGGCACGTAGATACGACCCATATCGTATTGAGAATTTAAACTTTACATGGATTGTCAAGTTTTTGTCTAGTCCGTTGGCACTTATTTGGCCCATACGATGCCGGAGCGCAACTTTTTTTTCATAAGTTGTATGGTACTGTTGATTAACCTCTTTATAAAAGACATTTAGTATGAAAATTAATATGGGTAAGGATAAAAAAGAAAACACCCCTGGGCCGAACCTCGTTTGGAGATGTTGCCTCTCCATAATGTTCGTCCTCGCAGTCACGGGCTTCAGTTCCGCCCAGAGTGTGGATTCACCGGTCGCAGATGAAAGGGCCAGGGTCACAGGCTTGAGATATATCAGCGTACACGTGCTAGAACTCGAAAAAACCCTTAAGCTGTATCGTGAGATTCTCGGTTTTAAATTGTCCGACGCCGAAGTCCTTCACGGCCCGGGACTTGAAGGGATGCTGGTCATGAAACTAAGGGCGTATGACTTGACCATTGGCCTATCGGTTACCGCTCCGGAATTTCAGCACACTATTGGGCCGGTCGGGAATACCAATCACAACCACTTTATGCTTAAGGTCAATGACATCGGTCCGATCGGGGACAGGTTGAAAGCAGAGGGGTATGCGTTGGAAAATGAAAACTATGTCCGGGATAAATACACATTCTTTACCGGGCCAAACGGGGAGATTATCGGGCTTTCCTCATGGGAGGAATAATGTCAACTGAACTCATCTCTTTGCGAGTTGCGAAAGTCGACCTGCCCTAACCCAAAGTACACTTGGAAGGGCTTTCCAGGTGGCAGATTAGTAGGAAGGTATGGGAGTCCAGGCGAGAATTTTTAAGGGGTACGTTTTCGTAGAATGTTAGGCTGTATTTTTCCGAGTGCAAGGCTCCCCCAAGCCCATTCCAATAGGCCATATTAAAATACTTTAACCAAGTAGAACCAAGATAAAGTTGTAGCAACCACATCACTACTTCTAGGGTCGGAGGTCTTAGTCCATATGCATCTTGGCTTTTTTAATTAGGCCAACGGCTAGACCTTAAGATACGCTTTGGCGTTATCTTTCACCAGGTTTTAATGTTCTTTAGTGATCACTGGAATCGTTGAATTGCCACAATACATTGATCAGTTGCCATTTGCCATTTAGTTTTACGATGTGCATGTAATCGATCCAATCATCAGCTATGAGCTTTACCGAAGCAGTTTTATCATAAATATCCAATATGATGACCTCTTTTTTGGGATTCTCCGGAAACCCGTCCCCATTCTTGTTATAGGTCTCCGCAAGTAAGATCATAGCATCCGTAAACGTTTCCCGTAAATACTCCTTCCCGGTTTTCTTATCCGTCCAAAATGTTCTTTTGACCATCCTGGGGTGAGCGGCCCGTTCAAATTGTTCGGGCTTCACGTTGTGTTGGGACTCGATATAATCCAACGCTACTTGTCTAATCGCCAGGGAGTCCTTTTGGGTCTGTCCGTGAATAGAAAAAGTAATGGATAAAAAAACGGCTATGGTGAGGATGCTAGATGATTTCATTTTCGATTTCATTTTTGATGTTGTCCCGATTTTAAGCTTTAATGTGCCCGTATTTCAATATATCTTGATTTTCCAAAATTTCCTTGTCCGCACCATTAAGTCCCACATGGAACATGGCGTTCGCCAACTCTGTTGATGTAATGCTATAGCGCTTGCCAAAGATCTTAAGCAAGGGATATAAAACCCTAAGTATCCTATATCCAAAATTCGGTTCCTTTCTTTGTTGCACCGGGTAAATGTATGCTGGTCTAAAGCTATAAAATCCGAGGTTTAAATCGGAGATTTGGTTTTCGGCCATTCCTTTGTAACGTGCAAAGGAAGTTTTGCTCTTTTCGGTCCTGTCCGCTCCTGCACCGCTTAATAAACATAGCGTCGCCTCAGAACTGTTTTTCTCCAAGGCCTTGGCAAATTCAACCGCATAATTCACCGTGATTTTTTTAAACAACCCATCGGAAACTTGTCCCGTGTATGCGCCAAGACAGAAAAAAGCGACCTTTATACCCTTAAACAAGTCATTGTGATTACTGTAGTCCTCAAAATCCTGGACTACTACTTCAGTGAGTTTGGTATGCCTTTGTCCGGTCGGTTTTCGAACCAGGCTTATTACCTCGGTGATCTTCGGCTCGTTTAAGCAATGGATCAAAACCAAGCTTCCTATCATTCCTGTACTTCCTGTAATGATGATTTTCATATATTATCTGGATTATAAGGTTTACGGACGATCGCTACGCCTGTAGAAGTTGCTTTCCCCTAACCGACCAAAATTCCACCAATAGCGACGGATACTTCCAACAAATCCACTCGCAAACGGTTCTTGCCACAATAAAATTAAACAAACCCATTAATTCATGCACGCCGGGGAGTAAACGGATACATACGAAAGCAATACCCCAAAAACTATTTTTGCCTTGTTTATCCATTTACTTAGATCGTAACCTAGGGTCCCGGCCATAAATAGTGGTGGACTTCCGCTCCCTTCAATTCTCCATTGGGTACCGGCCCTTGTCCTATAATTATACACCTAATTTATTGCCTATACCCCTATTATTGATACACAATCTTACCTGCTGGCTTTTTTAATCGAATATGTGTTCTTCATAATCTTGCCACCATTTCTGAATGTTAATTTTCGGTTTCCTACAAATGTAAAGGGGAATTCCGTTTTCTTCTCCTATCGCATATCGGTGAGTGATTGTTTTCACCAACTCGATTTCTTCAAAAACATACGCAACGGACTCTTTTTCATTCCCAAGACTTATCCAGACATCGGCATCCTTGTTTCCATAACCCCAAGTCCAAAAGCTTCCGTGCCTACTTATCGGATTGGGCAAGTCGTATTTTTTGCCCAATATTTTGAGTGCACCGGCCTCTCCGTAATTTTCCGCCCATAAAACACAATTGCCTTTTTCTTTGGGACTCAATGATCGATAAACACTATCGACCAATTTTACCTGTTCATCCCAGCCGAACATATCGGCATAATCCCCGGTTAATTCTATTCGTCCTTTTTTTTCCTCTATTTGGGAATATTCGACAAATTTTTCAATGGGAAGAATAGGCGTGAGCCTGGGAATGAAATAAACGGACGGAACTAAGGTTACCGCTGCTATGGCATAGACCCAAATCGGTTTTTTATAGAGTAAGGATTCCAGTTTCACCGAGCCGCTGGCAAAAAGGACCGGGTAAATCGCAAATACGTAATATGCTTTGGAATTGAGTAGCCACATAGTGGAAAAGATGACTATTGATGCGATTCCGATCGTTCTGTATTTTTTTAAGGCTTTGTCGGTCATCAGGGCAACCAAACCAAAAATACTTATGGTCAGCGTAAATGGAAAGTTTAATTGCTCCAGGCCAAACTCCATTGGATTTATCCCGTTAAGTTGATTGGCATTTAGAGCTTGTAAATGTTTTAAAAGTGGAAAATTGTTTTGTGCTTGCCAAATAATATTGGGCAAGAAGATGAGTAATGCTATCAGTACCGAAATGTAAAGCCATTTATTCCTAAACAGTTTTCCCTTTTGATAGAAAAACAAACCAACAAATACTCCAAAAGCCCAAACTAGAATGGTGTATTTGTTCATTAGTCCCAAACCAAAGGTAACTCCCAAAAGAATCAGAAATTTTTTGTTCTGTGAGTTCATAAATCTGATGAGGAAATAAAACCCAAGCGTCCAGAACAGCTGATCGAAGGCAACAGGCTGAAATAAAGTGTGATTTCTATAAAAAGGAAGGAACGCCAGGATACAAATTCCAGAAAGGAAAATGGCCCTGGATTTTCCACCAAGTTCTTTCGCAATTAAACAACATAGTATCAAAATTCCAACGCCGGCAAGGGTTGGAAAAAGTCTTACCCCCAAAAGGGAATAGTCAAAAAACAAATACGATATTTTTCCAAGCAAAGCGATAAATGGCGGAAACTCCATAAACCCCCAATCTAGATGCTCACTGACCGATAAATGAAGTAATTCGTCTCGATGGAATCCATAATTCCGATTTCCAAACCATTGAATCATTAGCTTTACAATGGACAAAATCAGGATTGTTGGTAAATACTTTTTCATTGGGCCTTTAAGCTTATGGGTAACGGTCGAGGTTATCAATGGTAACGGATTTCTGCGCTTAACTTTCAGTTTAGTGCCGACCTTTGTTTTTTCTATGGTCTTATTCGGTCTATGACTCGCAGACTTCCCTAAAATATTGCAACGCCCTTGGCCAAGTTGTATCGAACATTTCTTGAAATACTTTATCAACCGTCATAACGATTTCAAGTTTTGTGATTTGGTCATTCTCTTTTTTAAAAAAGTATTCCTCCAAGGAACCAATCCACTTTTCCATCGTTTTATCCGTCAGTTCAACTTCATTATTATCCTGATCTACCATGGCAATATGTTTGGCCCTTATATAGGCATTGGGCTTGAACTCTTCAAAAACTACTTTTGTACCGCCTTGGCTATTATCAAAGTAAGATAGGAATCCACCTTTCTTCCATTCCCCCTCATAAGTCATTCCGTCGCCCCAAGCTTTCGCCCAGTCTGGATATACAGACTTATCCGTAATCTTGTTGAACACAAAGTCCTGTGGTTTGTTAATGACGATATCGTATGCTAATTTTTTCATGTTTTGATCGATTTTTTAAACGAACGCCAACTTGTTGTATCAGCCCCAATTTACGCTTTTATACTAGGGTAGAATGAGGCTATTGGGACATTTTGGAGTTTTAACGGTTTGGTTGATTCAAGGTAAGGGGCATTTCCTGCTATGTCCTAAAAGCTACCATTTATACATAAAATACGTAAAACCCTACAATACAACATCGATTATTTACTATAATTCCTACTTTTATTGTAAAATTTGACAGATATAGCAATTTAGTAAAGACTACTTTACCCTTAAGCTAAATTTCTTTAATGTATTTGTGATACTGATTGAATACCAATCCTTAAAATAGTTCGATATGCCCGATTTAAATTTTGCTTGGTGGAATCTTCAAAATTTCTTCGACACGGATGACGATTCCATTTCCAATGACTTTAGTTTTACCCCAGAAAATGGATGGACCGATGAAGTGTTCCAGATAAAAAAAGCCAATCTCGCCACGGGTATGAACTTACTTTGGCCCAATGAGGGTATAGACCTTCTGGCCGTCTGTGAAATAGAAAAAGACGCCCTATTGGAGGACTTATTGGAAGAGGCAGGTATGAACCATTTGGAGGTGGTGCTGGACGAATCGGGTACCAGTGACCTACGTGGCATCGATGTCGCCATGGCTTTTAATCCCAATAAACTTACCGTGGTTTCCAAAACGTCCCATCTGGTACATTTGCGCTATCGTACCCGGGATATTTTCGAGGTCGTTTTTCGAATTAATGCGACTGGGGAGGAATTTGTAGTCATAGCGGCACATTGGCCTTCCAGGAGTCGCGGGCAATACGAGTCCGAACCCTTACGAATCGCGGTAGCGGAACATATCGCGTACCTGGTGGAGGACCACGTTAAAGTGCAACCCGGGGAATATGAAGACTTACGCACTGCAGTCGATCTCGCTTCAGTTCAGGCGAAATGGGAGAGCAAGGTAATCGTAGTAGGGGATTTCAACGATGAGCCATTTGACCGCAGTCTTATTAAACACTTAAGGGCTTCCCGTGATCTGGACAAGGTTAAGGGAGGCACCAATGACATCGATAAATTCGAGGAAACTTCCAAATACAGACAACAGGATGTCTTCCTATATAATATAAGTACCAGGCTTATGAACAAATCCCCCTTGGGCAATACGGGAACCTATTTTTTAAGTGGCCTTAGGGATGGTACTACCTTTACCAATCGCTACCAAATGTTGGATCAATTGGTCGTTAGCAGGGGACTGCTTTCCGGAAATGGTCTGGAAGCGGATCTGGATAGCTTTGATATCATTGATGATCCCATATTGGCCACGGCAAGTGGAAGACCGCGCCCATTTCGGTATAAATCCGAAAACCCGAATTTTCAGCCCAATGGATTTTCGGATCATCTCCCGTTAAAAATAAAACTTTCCTATTAGGGGCATAGTGCATTATCGCCACAATCTTTTGGTGTGTCCCCCACTATCCAAAGAAATCAGGGAGCAAAAGATTGGAAAATTTGGAAAACTGGCGGTACTTTATCGTTTTTTAATCCGAAAACCGTTAAAAGAAAAGATTCATTTGACCACTATAAATCGTCAGCAGAACAAAGCACTTCCTGTATCATACTTTCTTCATAAATCATATCAATACCTTTTCACAACACATATGTTCAAGTTTACAACATATGTAAGTTTATTCTTAAATAAAAATAGGTTTTAGTCCGTTAATCAGTAAAATTAAACAGTTTAACGGAATACCAAACCACATGAATTCAAAAAAGTTCCCTCAGGTACATGCATTTTGCATGGCTTTATTCCTGATAGCATTTAGTACATCCATGGTGGCCCAGGATCTAGTGGTCATCGATTCCGATAATATGAACAAACAGCAAGTTTTTTCATCTATTCCAATGAATACTGGACTTCTATAAATTGAGGGCGGAATTAAATAAGAGCATCAAGACGAAGGGTGATGATATCGGCCGTAATGCTTGTGATAAACACACCGATGAATATGTTTTAGTCCAAATAATGGAGGAACTCTGAAAAGGGATTGGCCACTTATCAAGTAGTAATGCCGAACAAATCAAACCATGAAACTTAAAAACCTTTATATCGTTATAGCCTTGCTTCTAGTGGCGAAAACGTTATCAGCGCAACAAGACCCCAATTACACGTTTTATCGATATAATATGAACCTGATCAATCCTGCATTTGCCGGTGCCAATGAAACAACGGATATCGGAGTTAATGTAAGAAGCCAATGGGCCAGCGTCCAGGGTGCCCCCGAAACACAAAGCGTGATTTTTGGAACTCCTGTGGGGAAGAATGTCGGGCTTGGCCTGTCGGTGATTAACGATAAGACATTTATTGAGCGACAAACGGCCATATCCCTGGATTTTTCCTATAAACTGACCTTGAACGAGTCACACGTCCTGTATTTAGGCCTTAAGGGTGGTTTCGCCTCCTACGATGCCAATACGGACGGGTTGTTGACCTACGGTATTCAGCAAGATCCCTCGTTAATGAACATCGATGGGCGTTTTACACCAAATATCGGGGCGGGGGTATATCTGAAGAACGATACCTATTTCATATCCTTTTCCGTACCCAAAATCTTGATTCCGGACAGATTGGAGCAAAATGATGGATTGGCCCGGTTGGGTACCGATAAAATCCACATGTATCTGGCCGGTGGTTATGATATCCCCTTAAGCAGTACTATCTTGCTCAAACCCATGGCCCTGTTGCGTTATGTAGATGCATCACCACTTTCCTTGGACGTAACGGCCCTATTGGATTTCAATGAGCGTTTTAATCTCGGAGCGGGATACCGATATGATGAAAGTGTCAGTGCAATTTTCATGTTTAAAACCGGTGTTCTGCAAATTGGCTATGCCTATGAGATTGCCCTGGAAAGTTCGGTACGGAATATAGATAACGGTACGCATGAGATAATGCTTAATCTAAAGCTCTAGCCATCTTAGAGCTTTAGAATGCCTATCATATATCATTTTTCCAAATGCAGGAACAAACCCGTCCTAGGACGGGTTTGTTCCATGATATTGGGTTGTATGCCCAGATAAAATATATAAAAGAAAACGGTTTGTGCGTCTTGGTCTGGTCTACCAATAATGCTTTTTCTGTAACACTTTTAAGGAACCCTCCTCTCTTTACTAGTAAAACAATCTGTTGTTATGATTGGAGGTAAACGTTTAAAATTGGTTCTAATTTATGGTATCTGCTGTTGTCTTGGGTATCCGAAACTCCAGGCACAGTCCGAATCGCTTCAAAAGGAATTGATGTCGTTGACCGATGAATACTTAAGGATAAACCCCGAGGCCAGTGGGGTAATCGCCTCGGTCAGTTATCCCAACGCGGCCGATTGGAAATACAGTACGGGGAACGTTGGTAGGGATGGAGATACTCCACTGTCCGGTGATGAGCGGTTCATCGCGGCAAGCATCACCAAAACATTTGTGGCCGCCTGCATTTTACAGCTGGAAGAAGAGGGGCACCTCTCCTTAAATGATAAGGTCATCCAATATTTGGACGAGTCCACCATTAAAAAACTGACCGAGTACCATGGAAAATCCTATGAACAGGAATTGACCGTGGAACATCTCCTGCGTCATACCAGTGGTATTTTTGACTATCTCAATAAAGGCCAGGTACATCTAAACGGCTACAAAAACCAACCGGAGCGGGAGTATACGCTTCAAGAACGAGTAGATTTTGCCTTGGAATTGGGGGTAGCCACCCATAAACCGGGAAAATATGGTTACTCCAACACCAATTATATCCTTTTGGGAATGATAGCTGAAAAAGTGGACAATGCTACCATTGCGGACATCATTGAGCGTAGAATTACAATCCCACTGGGATTAAAAAACACCTCTTTGCAACCTTCCGATGACGTTGTTCCCCAAATGTTCAAAGGATACTATACCGATTGGGACCTGACCCGTTTTACCCTGCATTTCAACAAAATGAATCCCGCAGGGGGCGTACTTACCAATACGGACGATCTGACGGTCTTTGCCCAAGAATTGTTCCGGGGTACTCTTTTTAAATCCCGGGAAACACTACAGAAAATGCTGGATTTTAAGAAAGGCTATGGTCTAGGCGTAATGCTCTTCGATAAATCGAAAAAGACGGGAAGGGTCATGGGCCATAGTGGTTTTGATCCGGGATATACTTGTTATTTGGCCTATCTGGAGGATTTGGATATCACTGTGGTAACCGTCATCAACCAATCGGAATTGGTCGTAAAAATGCCGGCCTTTTTAATCGTGAAAATAGTGCACCTGCTTAAAACGGGCCTATAATCCTATCTTTTTGGTCTACATCCTATTTTTTGATTACTTTGGGAACCATAGGATTTAATAGGCTATTGGATGTTTCGACTTTTTTTTGTTCTAGTTATCACTTTCTTTTTTTCGGGATGCGTCAAAAATACACCTCCTAAGAAAATAAGGCCGAACCTACTTTTTATAGCCGTGGACGATTTGCGCACGGAACTGGGAGTATACGACTCCATTGTGAAATCTCCGAACTTGGACACCCTGGCCCGGACCGGATCTTATTTTACGCGCCATTATGTTCAAGTACCCACCTGCGGAGCGTCCCGCCATGCCCTATTGACCGGCATGCGCCCCTCAAAACCTATTCATCTATCCAACCAAGCCATAGAAAAGGAAATCTCCGGCAAACCGGAACAAGCCATTCCCGAGACCTTTATCCATAAATTCAAGAGGGAAGGTTATCATACCGTAGGTATAGGAAAAATAAGCCATTCCGCAGATGGATGGGTATATGGCTATGAAGATCCCGTTTCAAAAAAAAGGGAACTGCCCCATAGCTGGAACGAACTGCTCTTTGATCCCGGACAATGGGAAACCGGATGGAATGCCTTTTTCGCCTATGCCAATGGGGAAAATCGGCAGAGCCTAAAAAAACAAGTAAAACCTTATGAGGAAGGTAATGTAGATGACGATGGTTATCCGGATGGACTCACTACCAAGCTTGCCCTCGCCAAATTGCGGGAGCTAAAAAACAAAGAAGAACCCTTTTTTATGGGTGTGGGTTACTTTAAACCCCATCTGCCTTTCAATGCCCCGAAAAAGTATTGGGATTTATATGACAGCCATCGAATTCCGCTCGCCCCCTACCCTAAAATTCCAGAAGACATTCATTTGAAAAGCCTTCATGAAAGTGGGGAGTTCAATCAATATGCCCTGGGTGAGGAGAAAGCGAGCTTATCAAAAGCGGTGTCGGATGCCTATGCCAAAAAATTGAGGCATGCCTATTTGGCCTCCATTAGTTACATCGATGCACAGATTGGAAGACTGTGGAAGGAACTCAAGACTTTGGGACTGGACAAAAATACGATTATCGTTGTTTGGGGCGACCATGGTTGGCATTTGGGAGACCAACGGGTATGGGGTAAACATACCTTGTTCGAGAATGCCCTGAAAAGTACCTTGATTGTTAAATCGCCCTATCTAGAACACCAAAATCGGAAAGTAAATCAAATCATAGAAACCGTGGATATCTATCCGACACTTATGGAACTTTGTGACCTTAAAATCGATCATTCCATTGACGGGGAAAGTTTTGTGCATACCATGGAATCTGACCAAAAACCATTGGATGGAGTTGCCTATGGATATTTTAAGAATGGTATTACCCTTCGTACGGATTCGTATCGGTTGACCCAATACTATAGAGAGGAAGAACCGACCCTGGAACTTTATGACCATATCCAAGATCCGGAAGAGTCCAGAAACATTGCAAAGGACAATATGGAAATCGTACAGGGGCTAATTCCTATTTTAGAGCAGGGTGATACCGGATTATATGACTTTTGACTACAGAAAAACCGGCTTTACAACATAGGATTAGCATAAGTAAAAACTTTTGTTACATTTGCCCCGGTAATACAAAATCTAGCGATGAACGTTCTTGGTATTGATATTGGCGGCTCTGGGATGAAGGGGGCCTTAATAGATTCATTTACAGGGGAAATGCTTACGGAGCGCTTTAGGATTCCTACTCCTGAATCTAAAAAACCCAAGGATATGGCCCAAGTCTTCAAGGAAATCGTAGATCATTTTGATTATAAGGGGCCCATTGGCTGTGGATTTCCTACCGTAATCAAACATGGAATCTGCAAATCACCGGGCAACCTGCACAAAAAGTGGCTTGGGGTAAACGTTAAGGAACTTTTTAGTAATATCACGGGACTTCCGGTAACGGTCATTAACGATGCCGATGCCGCAGGTTATGCCACAATGAATTATGGTATCGGAAAAGGAAAGGGAGGTCTGGTGATTATGATTACCATTGGAACGGGATTGGGCAGTGGTGCTTTTTTGGATGGTGAACTGATCCCCAATTTTGAGCTAGGCCAGATTCCCTACAAAAAGTATAAAAAAATTGAAACTTGGGCCGCGGCCTCGGCCAAGGAACGCGAGGAGCTTAGTTACAAAAAATGGGGCAAGCGATTCAACGTTTTTTTGGAATTCGTAGAATTGTTGGTGTCCCCGGACTTGATTATTTTGGGAGGGGGTACCTCCAAGGATTTTGACCAGTTTAGGGAGTATATAAAAATCGATACTCCGGTAATACCGGCAGAGCTCCGGAATCATGCTGGTATCGTTGGGGCGGCCGCGGCGGCATTGCATCAGGCCCCGATAGATTAAACCATCCTATTTCCCTTTCTTTTTCAATTTTTGTTCTTCCTCCGCAAGAAACGCCAAACTTCTTTGTACCTGTTTGTCAATGTCCTTTATAGGCTTTATGGTATAGATCAGACTCCTTTTTTTACCATCGGACAACGCTTGGAAAATTGAATTGGCATGCTCATCCTGACTTAATAAAACTTTGAGCACTTCAGGAATTTCCACTCCCAATGGATTGGGGTCTTCCTTGATTTCAAAGGAGGTCTCATCACCCAAATCCTTTTTCAAACCTTGGATGTATTTGTTCGCCACGATAATAAAGAAGTTACCATTCCCCAGATGGTTGAGGCCACAGGAATAGGAAATGGAATCCTCTAGGGTACAGACCAATCGTGTGGATCTTTTCTTGGCAAAGGTATCCACAATTTTCGCGTCTATCTCAAAGTAATAATATCCCCCCTTTCGCTTTTCCAGTTTACGGATGGGCTGTCTAAGCTTAAATATGTGCATACTTTGGTTTTGATGAAGGCCAGCTGTTCGCTCTGAAGGCTCAAATGGCCCTGTGCGATTGACTCGCCTCCCTTCGGTCGTCATAGCTATCGGAAATCTGCTTGTCGAACTTCTTGGGGGACTCAAAATTGAGTCGATTGTCCTTGAGTCGTTGTTCCCCTCCAAAGATAAAATGCAGTTCTTTTTTCATCAATGCCTGAATGGATCTCTCGGCCACATATTCCGGGGAATCCATTTCGCGCCCCTTGAACTTCTGCATCATTTCCGTATCCGTTGCAGTAGGGTATACACAGGTTACCGAGATTTTAAACGGTTGAAGCTCCCGCCTCAAGGAATCCGAAAATTGGCGTATCCCTGCCTTGGCACTTCCATATACCGCATAAAAGGGCATGCCCAAAAGTCCCAAACCTGAGGAAACATTTAAAATTGCCGCCTCCCTCGAAGATTTGAGCAAAGGCAAACAGTATTTGGTAAGAAACAGTACCGCCGTAAGGTTTACGGCTACCTGATCATAGATCTCCTCGTCCGGGATATCCTCCAAGGCCCCGGCAGAAACGATACCCGCGTTGTTGATCAGCACATCCAAACGGCCCCACCTATCCTCAATTTTAGAGGACATTTCCCGAAGCACTCCGATATCGCCCACATTTCCATTGACAAACAGAAAATTTGTCGCCTCAAAGTCCTCGGAGAGTCGCTCTAAATTTTTTTTATCCCTGGCAATTACCGCAATATCCTTAACCCCATGTTTTATAAGTTCCGCAATCATACATCTCCCAATACCACGGGAGCCGCCCGTAATCAAGACTTTCTTTCCCCTTAGCTTCATGTAAATCGATTTTCTTTAATTGAATTAGCTTCTTCAATTTATACAAATTACATGGCAATTGGTTCAAAAAAATCCAGCCTTGTGCAATTAATAGTAAAGCCGCAAATACAAGACATGCAGATTACCGATTTGACAAAATAGACCTCTCAAAAACAAAAAACCTTGAATCGGATTCAAGGTTTTCAAAGACAGTATTAATCGATTTTATTTCGCTTGCGGTCCACTTCCTTTAAAAATATCTTTCGTAGCCGAAGGTGTTTCGGGGTAACTTCAACATACTCGTCTTTTTGGATATATTCCAAGGCCTCCTCCAAGGAAAACTTTATGGCAGGGACAATTTTAGCCTTGTCGTCGGCCCCTGCCGAACGTACATTGGAAAGCTTTTTGGTCTTGGTGACATTAACGGTCATATCATCGCCCCGAGAATTCTCTCCAATGACCTGCCCTTCATAGATATCCTCTCCCGGATCGATAAAGAACTTGCCCCGCTCTTGGAGTTTATCAATGGAATAAGGAATGGCCTTCCCATTCTCCATGGAGACCAAGGATCCGTTCTGGCGTTGCGGGATATCACCCTTCATGGGTTGGTACTCCAAAAATCGGTGTGTCATTATGGCCTCTCCGGCCGTGGCCGTCAACAATTGATTCCTTAAACCAATGATTCCCCGGGAAGGGATATTGAACTCACAGACCATTCGCCCCCCTTTGGCTTCCATATGGGTCATTTCCCCTTTTCGAATGGAGACCATTTCAACCGCCTTCCCCGAAACCTCCTCTGGCAGATCTATGGTCAATTGCTCCATGGGTTCACATTTTGTACCCTCTATGGTCTTGATAATAACCTGTGGCTGACCTATTTGCAGTTCGTAACCTTCCCTTCGCATGGTTTCGATCAAAACGGAAAGATGGAGCACCCCCCGTCCAAAGACCATAAATTTATCGGCACTATCGGTCTCTTCTACCCTTAAGGCCAAGTTCTTTTCAAGTTCCCGCTCCAACCGTTCCTTGATGTGTCTTGAAGTAACAAATTTGCCATCCTGCCCAAAAAATGGACTATCGTTTATGGTAAAAAGCATACTCATGGTAGGCTCGTCTATGGCAATGGTCTTTAATCCCTCGGGGTTTTCGATATCGGCTATGGTATCCCCGATTTCAAACCCTTCCAGACCCACAATAGCACAGATATCCCCGACTGCCACTTCCTGAACTTTTTTCCTGCCCAAACCCTCAAAAGTAAAGAGCTCCTTTATTTTTGATTTAACGAGGCTTCCGTCCCTTTTGACCAAGGAAATCTGTTGCCCCTCCCTTAAGCTTCCCCGTTGTAGTCTGCCTATGGCGATCCTACCGGTAAAGGAAGAATAATCCAAGGAGGTAATCAGCATTTGGGTATTGCCCTCCTCCGCCGTAAAACTGGGAATATGTTCAATGACCATATCTAATAAGGGTTCTATGGAGTCCGTTTCCTTTTTCCAATCATCGCTCATCCAATTATGCTTTGCCGATCCGTATACCACGGGAAAGTCCAATTGCCATTCCTCCGCCCCCAATTCGAACATAAGATCGAATACCTTTTCATGTACCTCTTCCGGGGTACAATTCTCTTTGTCTACCTTATTGATGACCACACAGGGCTTTAGCTTCATATCTATGGCCTTTTGCAATACAAATCGGGTTTGTGGCATGGGGCCCTCAAAGGCATCTACCAGCAACAAAACGCCGTCCGCCATATTCAGCACTCGTTCCACTTCTCCACCAAAATCCGCGTGCCCAGGGGTATCTATGATGTTTATTTTGGTGTCCTTATAGGTTACGGAGACATTCTTGGAGACTATGGTAATCCCCCGCTCCCGTTCCAAATCGTTATTATCCAAAATCAAATCGCCTGTATTTTCGTTCTCCCGAAACAACTGGCAATGGTGCATGATCTTATCGACCAAGGTGGTCTTGCCGTGGTCTACATGCGCGATGATGGCAATATTCTTTGTACTGGTCATACCCTTGATTTTAAGCGTGCAAAGATACGCCTAATTTTCTCTTGTCGACCAGATCTTATATTATTTTTATGTTGTTGATTTTTAGGAAGTTATTTTTGCATTTAAAAACATGGATGGAAGAAGTGTATTGCAAATCCGATTTCATTCAAATACCGGTTTTCTTGACTTCCGTTTGGTGGCCACCCATCCGAAGTTTATATTCAACAAGGGGCCATAACCGGAAAGTGCACCATCGCCCCGATAGTAGCCCGCACCGAGTTCCATATTAAAATTAAACCCTTTGGGGTAGGTTCTTTGAATACCGTAGACCAGGCCATAAAAACCTAGATTAAAATCGTCGGGGCCATCAATATCCGTGGCCAAGCGAAGTTGGGAAAAGAAAATGGCCTGTGCCGCAGCAATGTAATTTCCAGAGTTCCCTGAAACATTTCTACCCTTCGCTATCCGTCTATTTAAATTATGGTAGTAACGATACCTATTATTCCAGGCCAGCCCCAGGGCATATCCTTCTTGATAGGTAGCCAGACCCAAACCCAGACTGGTGGAAACGGTTTGGTTTCTAAAAATGCCGAGCTCATAACTCAGCCCCGGCGCAAAAAGGTCGAATTTAAACTGGTGTCGCTCCAAATTGATAAGGCCACTCCCTTTTTCCTGGATTTCCAAGCGTTGTCCATTAATCCAAAGCGGTAAGGACATTACAAAACACAGCAGTACCAGTTTACCCATAGATTTTGATTCGTTAGGCTAAATCTAAAAAGGAAACCAGGCTTAAGTACTATCTTTATGCAAAATTTAAGATATGGATCTCTCGCTCATCCCTCAGATCAAACATACCCAAGGCGACAATTTTTTTCTACTCTCAGGCCCATGTGCTATCGAGGGGGAGGACATGGCCTTACGGATTGCCGAACATATTGTAAAGCTCACGGACAAACTAAATATGCCCTACATATTTAAGGGAAGTTTTAAAAAGGCCAATCGGAGTCGTGTCGATTCCTTTACGGGTATTGGGGATGAAAAAGCCCTAAAAATACTCCGTAAGGTATCCGAGACCTTTGAAGTACCCACGGTAACGGACATCCATGAGGTGTCGGATGCGGATAAGGCTGCCGCGTATGTAGATGTGCTTCAAATCCCGGCCTTTTTGGTACGCCAGACAGATTTGGTGGTCGCGGCCGCAAAAACCGGGAAAACGGTAAACCTTAAAAAAGGGCAGTTTATGAGCCCGGAGAGTATGCGACACGCCGTCACCAAGGTAACGGATTCCGGTAACGAACAAGTCATCATTACCGATCGCGGTACCATGTTCGGCTATCAGGATATGGTGGTAGACTTTAGGGGCATCCCTACCATGAAGGCATTTGCCCCTGTGGTATTGGACGTAACCCACTCCCTGCAACAGCCCAATCAATCCTCCGGGGTAACCGGTGGAAGACCCGCTTTGATCGAGACCATGGCCCGGGCGGGAATTGCGACCGGGGTAGACGGACTTTTTATGGAGACCCACTTTGACCCGGCCAACGCCAAAAGCGATGGGGCCAATATGCTGCCCTTGGATCGCTTGGAGCGACTATTGACCCATCTTACGGTACTGAGAAAGACCGTTAATGGACTTATCTAATATTCCATTTTTTTAATTACCTGAATTTCAATGATATAACTAATATTGTTTTAGTAAGAAGACCCTCATTTTTTGGTGAACGCTTATCGATAAAAATTCTTTTTTCGTCTACAAAATCAGACTATTAGTATATCATTTTTTTTCCCTATTCGAGTTCGGTTTATCTTCATACGAGAATACGATCTTATACCGCGTTTTCCGCAACGAATAGATATACGTATCCATTACAATGATCAGGTGTCTACTGTACGCGTTTTAACCCATGGGGCTACATCTGACAAGTCTGTTGAGCGGTATGTTTACCTGCCATCGCCTATGGGAGGTCTGGAATCCATTTTTCAATACTAAAAATTTAAAGCCTTATGAAAAAGCGAATTGTAAAGATAGTCTCCTTGTTCATGGGAGCCATACTTCTTTTAAGTTGTCAGGATGACAATGAAAGCAGTGACACGGGTGAATTTAATACTGCGGCAGTGATTACCCAAATGGAAAAAAATGAACTGGAAGCAGCAGTTAACGAAATAAATAGTGCCGTAGGCAACAACTTTGGGGTAGATACAAGCACAAGTAAAACCGTAAGTACCGAGAAGACCTTTGGTTGTATGGATATCACTTCGGAAGAGGATGAGGAAGGAAACATTGGGGTCATCATCGATTATGGGGAAGCTTGTGAACTTAGAAACGGGGATGTGGTCTCCGGTAGAATTTTAATAAGCTATACCGCAGAGGATAGTGAAGATAATGACTTTGTAATAGACTACACGCTAGAAAACTACGTCTACAATGACATAGTTGTTACGGGAAGTGCCCAGGCCATTTATGATTTTGAAAACGAGGAAGGGAATCTGGTCTATGCCCATGAATCGAATTTTATGTTTACCTGGCCGGATGGTTTGGAAGCAACGGACAACAGCAACTACTCCACTGAAACCGTATTCGAAAGTGATGAAGAAACCTTCTTTAACTTCTATAATCTAACGACCGGAAGCGGGGAAACGACTTTCAGCAATGGGGACAGTTATACGTTCCAAATCACCGAACCGTTACGAAGCGAGCCCCGATGCCGGTATTATGTCAGTGGCGTTGTTGTAAATACCCAGAATTCGGAAATCGTTACTTTGGATTACGGTGACGGGGAATGTGATGATAGCGCCATAGAGACGGACGGTGACGGTAATACAACGGTAATTGACCTGGATGATGTTGAAGAGGATGAAGGTGATGATACCGGTACCTAATTTTTGAAAAATAAAGGGTTTTGCCAAAAACTGGATATTACAATCAATTTCATCCGTTTAAAATTTTTAAATGTCTGTAAATAAGATATTTAAAAATTTAAGAACTAATGCAACCACTCGTTGCACTCGTTCTCCCATAAATTTATTTTAATCACTCCAACGTGTGTAATTTTTGATTAAAAAAATTCATGTTCGCTTCATGTTTTCGTTTTTGCGCTGGCCGCCCCGGAAGATTTTTGGGGTGGTTTTTGCTTTATGGGTATCCCTGACATGAAGAAACGACCAGGGATTTTTTAAGGATCCGATTACAATAATTACTTTTAAAATCTGTTAGGTCTTACAACCCCCTAACCGATACCTGATCATGCGACCCTTTTTCGCTATTTCCTTGCTTCTTTTTTTTTGTGGCTTTTCTACCTCTGCCCAAAAGAAAGCTACCTTTGCAAAGCTTTCCAATGCCGATAAAAACTTGACCGTTTATGAAAAAGATCCTTCGGCCCATGCCGTGGTGCTTCACGAATGGGGCAATAACTATTTTAAGGTCGTCGACCGTAGGATACTTTTGATCAAGGAATATCATACCAAAATCAAAATTTTGGATGAAAAAGGTTTTGCGAATGGCACTGTGGAAATCCCGTTATACCATAAGGGTACACTGGCGGAAAAAGTCACGGCCTTAAAGGCCGTAACCCATAATGGTGATACCCAATATAATGTCCTGCCTTCGGAAATCTTCGAAAACGACCATTCCGAAAGATGGAAAGTAAAAACCTTTACTTTTCCAAAAATGCAAAAAGGAAGTATCCTGGAATACTCCTATACGATAACCACCCCATATGATTTCAATTTTAGTGGGTGGGATTTCCAGGGATCGATTCCCAAAATCTATAGCGAATTCAATGCCAAAATCCCAGGAAATTGGGTCTATAACCGCTCTTTAAGAGGTAGTTTGGAATTGGAGGTAAACGATGCACATATCCAGAAGGGCTGTTTCACTATTGAAGGATATCCAAAAGCTGCGGATTGTGAGGTACTAAAGTATACCATGAAGGATATCCCGGCCTTTAAGGAAGAAAAGGATTTTATGCTTTCACCAGAAAATTACCGATCGCGGTTGGATTTTGAGCTTTCCCAATATAACAAACTCGATGGTACTACAAATAAGTATACCAAAAGCTGGAAAGATGTGGACAGGGAATTTAAATCGGATAAGGATATAGGAAGACAACTGACCAAAAAAGGATTTTTTGAACGGCACGTACCCGAAAAGCTTCTGATCGAAGGTGATGAACTAACCAGGGCCAGGAACATCTTCGAATTCGTTCAAGAGCATTATACCTGGAACGAGAAGTATTCCTCCTATGGAAAGGCAAGGGTAAAGGAAGCATTTGATGCCGGAAAGGGAAATGCCTGGGAAATAAACATGTCGCTTATCAATTTGCTGAATGCTGCAAACATTCCCACCAACTTGATGCTGTTATCTACCAGAAAAAGGGGTTTGCCTACAAAAATCCATCCAGTAATGTCCAACTTCAACTATGTTGTGGCCAAAACTGAAATTGACGGGAAGAGTTATCTATTGGATGCTACCGATAAGTATATGCCTTTTGGTTTTTTACCTTTTCGGGCCCTAAATCATTACGGTAGGGTCATGGATTTTAAAAACGACAGCTATTGGTACGATATTAGACCACAAACCAGGAACCGATATCAAGTGAGGGCCCAGATAAAATTTGACCCTGAGGAAAATAGGGCCGTAGGCGTGTTCGATGCTGTAAGTACAGGGTATAACGCCATAAATATGCACAAGACCTTGAATGAAAAAAGTGAAGAGGAGTACTTGGACGCGGTAGAAGAGGAAATTCCCGGGAATTTTGCGATTACCTCCTATGAATTGGTAAAGCAACGAACGGACAAGCAAGGAGTTTCGCAACGATTCAAGTTTGAAATAGAGGACGTACTCAATGGCAATATGGTCTACTTGAATCCCTTTTTTATCCGATTCTTCGACCGAAATCCCTTTCAATTGGAAGAGCGTAATTATCCTATTGATTTTGGTTACCCCAGAAATTACAGATATCAGATCATCCTAACGATTCCCGATGGGTACACCATTCAGGAATTACCCGAAAATAAGTCAATTGCCTTAGGTGATACCTTGGCCAAGCTCAAGTTTTATAGCACCGGGAATACAAGCCAGATTTCATTTTCCTTTGAACTGGCACTGAACAGTTCCTACTTCAACGAAAAAGATTACGATGCCTTAAAAGCCTTGTTCAAGGAAGCTGTGGACACACAAAAAAATTCCTTGGTAGTACTCAAGAAAAAAACCGTACAACCATAAAATTAGTATCTTGGGATTTCTAAACTGGCTTTCTTGAAATCCCTGTTGTTTTTCCAGATTTGTGTAATTACATTTTGCTGTCTTTCCTGTACCGAAAAGCGTAAGGAATTGGGGCCGCGTTCCAACAAACCGAATATCATCCTAATTATGGCCGATGACCTGGGTTACGAAACCTTGGGGGTCTATGGAAGCGACAGTTACGTTACGCCCCACCTGGACAAATTGGCCCGTGAAGGCATGCGGTTTGACCACTGTTACTCCACACCCCTGTGTACCCCTTCCCGTGTACAGTTGATGACCGGAAAGTACAATTTTAGGAACTATGTCGGTTTTGGATTGTTGGATGCCCAAGAAAAGACTTTTGGGCATTATTTGCAGGAGGCAGGCTATAAAACCCTAGTGGCCGGCAAATGGCAATTATGGGGCAATGAACGGCAACAGGAATTGGTAGGTGGTCGGGTGGGCAGCACTCCCGAACAGGCAGGGTTCGATGATTATTGCCTTTGGCAGATAGACGAACGCGGGTCGCGTTACAAAGATCCCCATTTGAGCCGTAAGCAAAAAGCTACCGAAACATTTCCCGGAGCCTATGGCCCTGATCTATTTGTGGAATACATTGAATCCTTTATGGAAGCTCATCAAAATGGGCCGATGTTCATCTACTATCCCATGGTACTGACCCACGACCCTTTTGTCCCTACCCCAGAAAATCCGGGTTTTAAGGATTTCGACAATGCCTTAAAAACAAACGATACCACCTATTTTGGCGAAATGGTGGGCTATATGGATCTTTTGGTGGGTAAAATCGTTAAGAAAACGGAGGATCTGGGCATACGAGAGAACACCTTGATCCTTTTTATCGGGGACAACGGGACGGATACCGATGTTACCTCCGTTATTAATGGCATGGCATTGACCGGGGACAAGGGCAACACCACCAATGCCGGAACCCATGTTCCCCTGATCGCCAACTGGAAGGGAAAAATAAAAGCCGGTAGCGTTAATGAAAATCTTATCGATTTTACCGATTTTTTGCCGACTCTCCTGGAAACGGCCACGGGAAACCTTCCAGGCAGCTTACAGACCGATGGCCATAGTTTTTATCCCCAACTATTGGGTAAGGCTACAAGGGCCCGGGACTGGATTTTCTGTGATTATGCACCAAATTGGGGCAGATTCCAAGCCCGAAGCTATGTACAAAATAAAAAATGGAAGTTATATAAAAACGGGGAGTTCTATAATCTAGAGGACGATCCCTCGGAAGAAAATCCGTTGGACACCGCCGAACAATCCGATGCGCTAAAACCGCTCATACAACAATTTAAAAAAGTACTGGAAACCTATAACAACCCAAACCCATGAAAAAGACAACGATCGTACTGCTATCGCTAGGCTTCATCTGCCTGTTTTCCTGTAAAGAAGGTGATAAGGAAATGGTCAAAATGCCAAAAAAACCCAACATCGTGTTCATTATGTCGGACGATCATGCCTATCAGGCCATCAGTGCCTATGACGATAGGCTGATACAGACCCCAAATATCGATCGTATTGCCAAAGAGGGCATGCTGTTTACCAATGCCAGCGTCACCAACTCCATTTGTGCCCCGTCCCGGGCCGTAATCCTAACGGGAAAACATAGCCATCTCAATGGGAAAATCGATAATCGTATGCCTTTTGATACCACCAACGTGACCTTCCCACAGCTCCTTCAAAAATCGGGGTACCAGACCGCGATGTTCGGAAAATTGCATTTTGGCAACAATCCCAAGGGATTTGATGAATTCAAGATACTGCCCGGACAGGGCGATTATTATAATCCCAAGTTCATTACCTCCACTGGGGATACCACAATAACCGGATACGTAACCGATATCATCACCGACCTTACGCTGGACTGGATGCGGAAGCGCAGGGACACGGCCCAACCTTTTTTGCTGATGTACCTGCACAAGGCACCCCATAGAACCTGGCTCCCGGCACAACGTCATTACACTACTTATACCCAGAAAAGTTTCCCCCTGCCCGAAACGCTTTTTGACACCTATGAGACGCGGGGTACCGCTGCCAAAACCGCGGAGATGGGAATTTTAAAGGAAATGCAATTGCGCTATGACAATAAACTCACTCAGGCCGTTACCGAAGCATTGAAGGTAGAGGACAAATACGAGTGGTCCCCTTTGGATCGAATGACACCGGAACAGAGAACGGCATGGGATGCCATCTATGGGCCGATAAGCGAACAGTTCAAAAAGGACTATCCCAACATGAACGATTCTACCCTGACCGTTTGGAAATACCAACGGTACATGCAGGACTATTTGGCTACCATTGCTGCTGTGGATGAAAATGTAGGACGACTTTTGGATTATATGGACGAGACCGGGCTCGATGAAAATACCTTGGTCGTATACACCTCCGACCAGGGGTTTTATTTGGGTGAACACGGTTGGTTCGATAAGCGCTTTATGTACAACGAATCCTTTAAGACCCCTTTATTGATCAAATGGCCCAATGTCATCACACCAGGCACCACCACTACTGAAATGGTACAGAACCTGGATTTCGCCCAAACCTTTTTGGAGATTACCGGTGCAACTCCTACTAAGGACATGCAGGGTGAAAGCTTAGTGCCCTTATTAAAGGGGGAAAAGGAAAAATGGGACAGGGATGCCGTGTATTATCATTATTATGAATATCCCGCCGTGCATGCCGTAAAACGCCATTATGGTATCGCTACCGAGGACTATAAACTGATGCATTTCTATTACAATGTGGACGAATGGGAACTTTATGACCGTAAAAACGACCCCCAAGAGGTCAACAACATCTATGACGATCCGGCCTATGCCACCGTGGTAACCGAGTTGAAGGAAAAACTGGGAGGACTACGTGTAAAATACAAGGACTCCGATGAACTCAGCAATCAGTACATTCAGATCTACAAGGACAACGGATGGATCAAGTAGTTAAATTCCAATACTGAAATTCCAAATTCCAAAGGATGCTCGATGCTTGGTGCTTGGTGCTCGGTGCTCGGTGCTCGGTGCTCGGTGCTCGGTGCTCGGTGCTTGGTGCTTGGTGCTTGGTGCTTGGTGCTTGGTGCCAAAAGTTAAAAAAACAAACATCAAGAAGCATTATTTCCAAAACTTCTTATCCCGTACCTGATAGGCATCCTGAAGCACTTCCGTTAAAATGGTGTCATCGATTTCCTCCAAGGAGCGGTAGCGCAGGGAGCGCATTACTTTACGTCCTGCCGTGGTCATATGCTCCAAATGGACCGTAAGGTGGGCCGAATTCCAAAAACCGACATCTATATAGTCCTTCGTATGATTCAAATAGCAAAGCGGCCTTCCCTTTATATAATAAAAGGGAATCCGATATTTGAATTTTAAGTCTATCCCGGGTACCGTATGCTCGATAATCGATTGCAAATGCAACAATATACTGCGATACGGTTCAGAGCGATTAAGAATGTAGTCTTCCGCGGGGTTCATGGCAACTCCAAATTTATCATTTCTTGATCAAAATCCCTGTTTTTTTTGGCAGTTGGATTCTTGGGAATCCCTTACTTTTGAAAAAACCAATCAAAGATGAAAAAAATAACCGCTCTCCTTTTCACCTTTTTGGGTTTGGCATCGACCTATGCCCAATCGCATACCCATACCGGTGCACAACCTTTGAGCTACCCTAATATAGAAGGCTATGTTACACTCAAGGCCGATTTGCACCAACATACCGTGTTCTCGGACGGTAATGTTTGGCCTACCATCCGGGTTCTGGAAGCGCTACGTGAAAATCTTGATCTGATATCATTGACGGAACATTTAGAATACCAACCCCATTCCGCTGATATTCCCCATCCGGATCGGAATCGTTCGTACCAGTTGATAAAGGCCATGGCCGAGGCCCAAGAACATGGACTGCTTATTGCCAATGGTTCCGAGATAACACGATCCGAGCCCGTGGGCCACAGTAACGCCATTTTCATTACCGATGCCAACCAACTCATACAGGATAAACCAGCGGATGCTTTTGCAGAGGCAAAAAAACAGAATGCCTTTACCTTTTGGAACCATCCTGCATGGCACGCCCAAAGTCCGCAGGGCATTCCCATCCTAAGCGATTTTCAAAAGGAACGGATCAAGAAAGGGGAACTTCATGGTATTGAGGTCATCAATTCCGTGGATTATGCCCAGGAAGCCCTGGCTCTGGCCTTGGAGCATGATCTAACCGTTATGGGCACTAGCGACATCCATGGGCTGATCGATTGGGATTATACCGAAAAGGGGAACCACCGCCCCATAACTTTGATTTTTGCCCGAGAAAAAAGCCTGGCAAGTGCAAAGGAAGCGTTATTTGCCGGTAGGACCGTGGCCGTTTATAATGATTTAATGGTGGGACGGGAAGCCTACCTAAAACCGTTGTTGGAAGCCAGTATTGAGGTAACGAAAGCAACTTATCTTCCCAAAACCCAAGTATTGGAAATAGAGCTTCAGAACAATTCGAGTAGTGATCTGCTTTTCGAAAATCAAATGGCATATACCTTTTACGACAGCTCCCCGGTATTTGAAATAGCCGGCGGCGGTACAAAAAAGTTACTGATCAAAACCTTGGAAATCCAAGATAAATTGAATTTAAAATTAAAAGCACTGGGTTGCTTTACCTCTCCTAGGGTGCAACCGGTTTTGGAATGGGAAGTTCAAGTGGAGTAAGGTTTTATGCCTCGACTGCGCTCGGCATGACAGGTTTGAGGTTTGAGGTTTGAGGTTTGAGGTTTGAAAAAAAAGAAAAAATTGGGTTGCCAATATCTTATCCTTTTTTATTCCTTATTACCCATTTGTTCACTGCTAACTGTTCACAGTTCACTCCTTACCGTCTACATAGTCCTGTAAATAGGCGTAACGTTTCGTAAGCTTACCGTTTTGGGTCATTCTGGCGCGTTGCAGTACGCCCTCCATATCCCCATTAAAAAAGGCGGGGATTACCTCCTCTACAAAGGCATCGCCAAAGCCGTTACTGGCATCCCTGGGTAGTTCCGCCGGTAGGTTGTCCACGGCCATGACCGCAATGGCATCGGGGTCGGTATATTCGGTTTCCGATTCCGATTCGGGGTCATAGCCATAGATGGGATCCGCTATGGTAGAGGCCCGTAGCGTAGTGGCCACCGGTCCATCAATATCACAACTGATGTCCCCTACTACCTTGATCTTAAAATCCGGATGTTTTACATTCTCCCGGGTATAGAGATAGGGGGCACCATCCCCATAAAAATGGCCGGCAATATACAAGTCGGTTACTTTGGCGAACTGCATAAAAGTAGATTCGTATGCCTCTGGATTTTGGAAAAAGTCCTGCTCTCCCAGATGCTTTTCATCCTTTCTTTGGTTATATTCCAGCACATCGATCTGGCAATAGACCGCCTCGTCGAAGTCCTGATTCAGATATTCCGTTACACTTACTTGTCGCAACCGCCTGCCATCCAACATTTCCTTGGCCCCGTTGCCTACCCTACCCTTTCCGGTCAAGAGGATCTTAATATTCGGGAGTACCATTTTTCTAAGCTCCGCTATCAAGGCCTGCTGGTCCGCCAAGGTTTCGGCCTTGGGCAATCGGTATGTGCCGGATTTAAGCCCATAAGCCCTTAGTCCGTTATAGGCCCCTACGATTCCGGCATAGCGTCCAAACGCGACCAGGCGTATGCCTTTGGAATTGGTGATGACTTCATGATCGTAGAGCTCAATGTTCTTTTCCAGAATAGCCTGCAACAGTTCCCTATTGTAGGGTTGTTTTTTGATGGTATGGGAAAAGAAGAAGTACTTTTTGTTGGGAATCAAGGCCTGGATGGGTACTTCCTTTACGCCTAGCAATACATCACAGTCCTCCATTTTTAGGGCGACTTCGATTCCGGCCTCTTGGTACTCCCCATCCGTAAAAACGCGAATGGGCGAAGGTTCCACGATCAACTGCGCCTGGGTATGTGCGGACAGGACTTTTTGGCAGGCCTTAGGGGGCAGTACCACCCGCCGATCCGGAGGGTTTTTCCGTTCTCTGATGATTCCAAACTTAAGGTTCACTTTGGTATAAATTTTGTCCTAAAATACACGGAATAATACCGATAGCAAAGTTTTTATTAGCTTTGCTGCCCCGCCCGCCGAAATGAAAATGAAGGCGGGCCGCGTTAGGGATAGAGCCCGGTACCCCGCCAACGAAAGGCAGGCGTGTACCCGCGATAGCCCGACCTGCCCCAGAGCAGGGAACGCCGATCAAATATTTGTTCTTTGAAAAAACAATGGGAAGAATAGCTTGCCTATCCCATTCCGGGGCCGACCGGTTTTGACAGCGAGACCAATGGCGATGTAAGCATGCCGAGCGCTGGGATACAGCTCGTAAATCTCATATTTCACACTTTTAAATGGCGAATCTAATTACGCTCTTGCCGCTTAATCTGAATTACAGTAGGATTTAGCCTCGTCTCCGCAAGGCGGAGAAGCGAGATGTCCCAGAATAGCCCTTGTTGATGGCGATTCGTTCCGGGGCACCATAAAAGTCAACATAAGGAGGGTGTAGCTTCGGCACCGTCTCTAAAACCCAAAGAAGCTAAGTGTGCATTGGGCGGTTTCTGGTCAGGTGTACGTCGAAAACCAATCAGATCCTAAGCATGTAGAAAGCATGGTTATTGCTTGTTTGGACGAGGGTTCGAATCCCTCCGGCTCCACTTTTACAACACCAAATTAACACAAAATCCTGTAAACATCTGATTTACAGGATTTTTTATTTTATTTACTTTCATTTATTAGCAAAAACCCTCAACAAAAATTATCAAATCAAATCCGTGAAAAAAAGTGGATAAATACCGACAATTTTGTTGCAAAAACTATTTTTCACTAATTTTTATATCTTCATAAGTAGTTGAAAATCAATTAACTAAAAACCATAACATCGCTTTAGCGTGTTATCCTCTTGCTTTACCCCCCTTAGTTTTACAATCACGCTGATATAGAGATTTTTTTATGATAGTTGGTTCCTGTAATCGGTAACTTTCTATCGGGGGAAAACTCTCAATAATTATTAGCTGTGGCCAAACTGATAAGGGCGAATTATACGCTTTTCAAAGTTTCAAGACTTAAGTTAGGAAGTAGTCTAAAAAAGTGTGCAAAAACCTTAAAAAAACTACGGTTTTTTTCTATTTGACAGCAATGAAAGCCACAGCATTTTGAGGGTTAAAATTATTTGTTGCAGTTCATCCAAATAATTGTTTTTTAAGCGATTAAAATCTTTTAAAAATCGTCAACTCGTAATTTAGAGAATCAATCCGTAATCGGACCTCGGAGAAACTTTCATTTTCACCTAAAAGAAGTGTTCTTAGATGTGTTCTAGTTAGTATTCAGGATATTGCTTTTTAAGATTTTGTAATTGAATTTGCCGACTTAATGTTTAAAAAGGCTATTAAATTGATTTAAATACATCATATTTAAAGTGAATTGCCTAGAGGATGTCAAACGGATAAAATCAAACAGATTTCTCTAATGGATATAACCATAGAATTAAAAAAGTACATTAAGGATTCTTGGCTAAGACAATCTATTCAAAGTCTCTATGAAAACGGTAAAAAAAACGAAAAGCTCTTGACTTTTTGCCTATTAATTGAAATAAAGCATGGTTTGGTAGGAATTGACAACATGAAAAGGGTTTTTGAGCTCTTCTCCAAGAACAGTATTTTAGTTACGGCTAAAAACTTTGGAGAAAATAGAGAGAAAGTGTTCTCTGAAGAGCTAAAGGATAATAAACCTCAATTTGCGAGAGTTGTCGACAAGGATACTTTTAAAAACTACATAGGTACCTTTAGGTCCAGAAAAATACCTAGAATTGACAAAAAAAAGATTGTAGATGAAGGAAAAGGATGGTCTACAAAAAACGGTATCGTCTGGATTACACCCAAGGAAGAATTAGATATTGTTTTTGAAAACTGTAAAACCGAAAGACATCCTGCGAGCACAATATGCGACTACTTGGGTTTTCCTCGGGAAGAAAATCTTGAATACGTTCAAGTAAACTATTCTCCAAATTTTCCAGATAGTGTGTTTCAACCAAACTCCTCAAACAGACTTTGGCATTATGAATACAACTTATTCATTTCACATAAAAAACTTGATGGGTATGGAAGAACATGGAATCCAAACTCAATTCTTTTTGCTAAGGAATTAGTACATAAAAAGTCCATGTACTTTGACAATCTTTTTAAAGCAAGATATCTGGGAGAAAGCGAATCTAAATTCCCAATTAATGATACGATTCTAGATGAGGCATTCAACAGACTAAATTCATGAAAAAGGACACGATTATAACATTATCTAAATACTCCCAAGAAAGATGGAATCAATATCTCATGGAGATGTCAATTGAAGCTACCATAGAACCTTCTTACGAAATCTTTGGTGACAATTTTGCTCAAAGGATAATGTCTATTTATCGGTCAGTACTGACTTATAAAAAATCTTTGTTAAATGTTTTCTTCGCTGCCTGTGTTAACAATCTAAGAATTATTGACAAAATATCGGAAAACTCTGAAATCATATATACTTATCTATATTTAGTTCATGAGACAAGGCCTTTATCTCAAAAATCTGCCCTAATCAACATTTTAAGAGACAATGATTTAGAGAAAATGCAGTACGGTTCGGATAATTTGGAGGAACTGCTATTAAAATCCCTGATAAACATGGAGGACTCTAAAAATCCCGTCTTAAGAGAAAAAATTTGGAGAATGAGAGGTCAGAGTGACTATCGCTTGTACCTCTATGTTTTTTATTTTTCCTACATGGGTGATAATGACATTGCCTTACAGGAACTAAAAGAATCTTTTTTAAATCTAGGGTCTCAAGTTTTTCATGATGAATCTTACACTATTTTGGTTGAATTACTTGTTGATATAATTCCAGATTATATAACATTTACCGATTTTTTGGAGTACTTTATAGGTGGGAAAATTTCGCTTGGCGACTATAATGATAAACTTAGATACTGTTTTAACGAAGTTGTTCAGTTTTATAAGGATAATGCAATGGGTTCGCTCGACTTGATATATTTCATTGAAGATTATTTTAATCAAAACGAAAGAAATTCGAATTTACACCCTGGATTGCTGGAAAACCTTCTTGAATTCGATGGAAAACGCTTTTCCTCTCTTATTAACAACTATTACGGAAAGAGGACCTTTAACACAAAAAAGATGCCTAGTACTATGAAAGAATGGCAATCCTTCGCTGATGATAACTATAAAAGTAAATGAATTTTCTAAAGGATACTTATACCGAAGATATAGATTCTTTGATTAATGATATAGATTTATGTCTTGAGGGATATGAAATAAACTACGTTATTGACGCAAGTGATGTATTGAGCTACTCTTTTCCTTATGGAATAAAGTTCAATCTATTAAATAGAAGTCTTGATGACGTAGGTGATTCCATAATCGCCTACGATTACATATTCAGATACTTCTCGCCGATAATTTTGGATGAGTATAAGCAAGAACTGGTAATAAGTAGAAACTCCATTAAATTAAACCCGGATAAAAGACTTAACAGGAATCTTTTTATTAATGCTCTTGAAGCCAATAAAGACAATGATAAGTTTAAGGAAGAAATTGAAAGTAGTGCAACTTTCCTTCTTGCCACTGCTATTATGCAGCAATCAATGATAGATGTTTACGACCAAATATATCATAATAATCTGCAAACCAATAACTTAAAATTAAAATCAGGCAACAAAAAGGATTCAGAAACTATTTTACAGATTTTTAATTCCATACGAAGAACACAATGGAGTAGCGACGGTTTTATGGCCTGGATAAAGGAAAAACAGAGAGAAGAAGTATCTTCTAAAGGTAATGATACAGAGGATGCCGTACTATGGGAATACAAGAGTACTCTGAGAGATTTTGTAGCCATTGACAGATTATGTAACATCAATTCGAAAATCCAAGAACTAGACCAAAAAAAACTTACTGGAAAGTATGTTTTTTTATACTACTCCGGGGCAAAAAAATCTAAAGACTTCTTTGAGTTAAAAGTGGTTCAAAATCATCTTCCAAATATTGATAAACATCCCAATTATAATTTACTTAGGACACCCAAACAAAGTTTTCTCCTTTTTTTGATTTATGACAAAGACTTAGGTAAAATGAAAGAAAGTCTTGAAAGACTGAGAAAAATTTCACAAAATAGGGTTACGAATAAAAGCCTTTATGCAAATCTCAAAGAAAAAGAACGTGATCTGTTCGAGTCAATAAATCAGAAAAGGAGGGATTTTCTTGAAGATAAATACATCGCTCTTCAAGTTAATAGACATCTCGAATTCAAAGAAATGCTTCAAAGCAAAATTCAAATGCTTAAGGACTCAGAAGATGATCATAAAAAGTTTGTTGGCATTTATAATGCTTTTCTTGAAGATGCCAAGAGAACTTATCAAAACATCGGCATCCTTGAATTAGACATATCTTATGTACTACAGGGCAAGGTCATTAATTTAATTAAACTCTTAACGAAAAAGCAATCTTTTGAGATTAACAAAGGTTCAGATTTAATTATGGGTGCCTACCACCATCTTCCTATACTAATTTTTTTTAAATCCAACACAAGATCGAACAGTCTGGAGTTAGAAGAGCTTTTCTTTATGCTAATAGATTACATAATAGCTTCAGAAAAACTTAAAGCCAAAAGCTTTGAACAATTCATAGATTCAATTAAGAAAATATACTATTCCGTTGAAAAAGATTCGCATAATGACGAAAGTTACTATGATATTCTGCTAAAAATATTTATTTACCTAGTCATAAATAAGAATGGAATCAAATTTGAAGAAGACGCTTTCTACTTACTGAAAGATTCGTATCTGATTTTACGTTCTAATTCGAAAGCACTTAAGAAATGGGAAAGTGAGTATTTGTATGCCTTAATTTGGTTAAGTAGAAGAATTAAAGAATTCGAACAGTCAAGTGAGTTTATTAAAACAGGGCTCAAGATTTTTCCAACAGATCCAAGGTTTTATCATGGTCAATGCCTAAATCTATATAATCTGTATTTTGAAGAAGACAGTCTTAAACCCTGTTCTAAAAAAGAACTTCAGGAATTGATAAGGTTAGCTGAAAAAAGCATTATGCTATACAAAGGGACTCTCAAGTCATACGGAAAATTCCAAGAGAGTTACTCCGAATATATAAAAGGAAACATATCAGCACTGCAAAATTTTATGCTCTACTGCTTAAGTGTTTACTATTTGGATATCCTTGAAAGAAAACAAACCTTGGAAAAAGAAATTATCGAAAAATATTCAATTAGCTACCTAAGGGATAATCTTTTAAGAAGTATCAAAGACTTTGAAAAAGAACATCATAACAATGAAAAAGAATGGGCAGAGTATTCACAAACTGAGGCCGTTTTAGAGCTAGTAGAAGGTATTTATTATAAAAAAAGTAGCAAATTCATTTCAGCATTAGATGAGATTGAGGCTGCTTTGGACACTTCAAATTCGATATTGTATCAAAAAACCAAGGAAAAAATCTTATTATGGAAGAATATAATACCCTAGATAATGCTGAACAAATCACTATAATTTTTTTCTTCAATAATTAAGAATTTCTTTAGTTCTGAAAAGCTATTGTTTATTGATCTTCCGTAGATAGGTCTTGGTCCCTTTGACTTTACTGAAAAGCGTATTAAGGGTAGCATTTAATTGCCTCTTTAAGTCTTTTTTAGTCTAATTATTCATTCCTTTTTAGTTTTCAATATGTTGGAATAACTTTACATTGATTGGTTTTAACCAAAAGACTAATCTATGTATTTAAACTACTTTCTTACACATTGCAAAACGGAAAAAAAACTAAGTGAAAAAACAATTGAGGCCTACGCCTCAGATCTCAAACAATTCAAAAAGTATATCGAAGAAGAATTTGATATCCATGATTTTAGTTTAATCCGACGAGAACATATTAAGAAACACCTAATTCATATCAATAAATATGCGCCAAGGACGGTGAAAAGAAAAATAGCAACTCTAAAAGTGTTTTACAGCCACTTACTATATGAAGATTATATTACTGAGAATCCATTTGATAAACTAAGGATTAACATAAGGGTCCAGAAATCTCTTCCTTCAGTGTTGTCCATAAAAGAGGTTACCTCAATACTTAAACAACTTCAATCTCAGAAATCAACAGCTTCAAAGAGCTCAATGCGGTATACTCAAATCGTTCGGAATATAGCCATTGTAGAGTTGTTATTTGCCACCGGAATTCGTGTTTCAGAACTTTGTTATCTAAAAAGGTCAAACATACATTCGGATTTCAGCACAATAAAAATCCTCGGTAAAGGAAATAAAGAAAGAATCATCCCCATTACCAATGAAGAAACCATAAATGCTTTAAAAGACTACCATAGGCTATTTGAAAAAAAAATTAATCAGAATTCTTTCTTCTTTATCAATCGTTTGAACCATGGTATTTCCGAACAATCTGTCCGTCACCTCATTAAAAAAATATCTCTGGAATCCGGAATTAAGCGTGGTGTTACTCCACATGTTTTCAGGCACACTTTTGCTACTCAACTATTAGAGGCAAATATCAATATTAGATATATTCAGGAGCTCTTAGGTCATAGCTCTATTAGAATAACAGAAATTTATACTCATGTTAGCCACCAAAGGACCTCTGAGATTCTCAAATTAAAGCACCCTCGAAACCTCATATCCTATAATTAGCTATCTGAATAAAGGATAACTAATTATTATAGGTGATATAAAATGTTTTCGGAAGACCCATTTGATTATTTTTTTAGTTACTCAAGAGATATATATGATGCCGTCGCGGAAGAGATAATTACGAGATTAGAGTACTATGGCATAAAGCTATGGGTTGATAAAACTGACGTTATTTTAGGAAGTAATATATATGACTTACTAGATGAGGTTCTCTCTAGAGTTGAAAGGTCTGAAGGGGCAATAGTACTTATAGATCAAAGCTTTTTCGCAAAGGAATGGTGTCTAATGGAGTTAAAATATTTCATTGATAACAACATAACTTTTTTACCGATTTTATACGGAATTGATAAGGCAAATATACCTGATGAATTTTCTTTTCTAAGACAGCTGAACTTGGCAACTATAAATTCCAACGAAGATATCCCTATGGCTATCAACAAAGTATTGGACTCGATGCTCAGTAGAATAAAAATAACAAAAACAGAATTCAAGTTAAAGAGTGATATACTTGAGGTTTTAATTAAAGATTATCTAGGCGAAGAGGGTAATTCTGTTATGGCAATTATTAAAGCTGACAACATTGCTTTGTGCATGAAAAAGTTACTGGAATTGAGTAAATATAAATTTATCCGAGATGACTACTTTCTTTTTACATTAATCCATAACAAAACATCAAGTATATATCAAAAGAGTCTTATTGATCGGCATGATGTTAAACTGGTAAAACTTTCTGTAAATAAACTTCTTTATAAATTTAATTCATACCTCGGATATGAGATATAATTCTAATAATCAAGTCACTGAGTTCTTCAGGTTCCTTTACATTTTTCAGTTTGCTTAAAAAAGGAGTGATATACTGATGTCTTTCAATATTTACCTCCATGTCTTCAAGTATAGATTTAGAGGAAAAACCGGTTGTATAAATTGGAATGATATACTTATTAAGCTCAAGAGCTCTTTCATAATCATGCCAAACACCCTTGGAATCCAATAATTCATTATCATAATATTGATTTCCAAAAAGAAAAACAACAATCCCAACTTTCGCAATCATATTGTTTTGAAACATTTTCTTCGCCTCGATATTCATATGCTCATCACTCCCATCGATTAGAGGCAAAGTTTTTATTGATAAGCTTTTTTCTAGGTTTAGGTTATAATAATTGATTGCGTTTAAAGCACCATTAACCAATTGAGGACCAACGCCCTCTATAAGACCTGTCGATATTTTGTACCCCTTTTCAATCAACTTGTAACCAATGTTATACAACAATTTATTAGCAGTTTTAGGGTCCCAATTGCCATAATTCCTACAGCTGCCAGCAATAAAAACATTGTTGGTTATGTAATGTCTTCTAATTCTTTCGAATAAAACTGGAATTTCTTCATATTCATCAATTAGCACACATTGAATCCCATATCTTTTCAGATCTTTTAAAATTAATTCTTGCTTACCCTTCTCATAATTATATATGTCTGAAGTGTCATAATCCTTTTTATTTATTTTTCTTACCAGACAATAGTGAGTTCGTAGGTTTTCCCCAATTAATATTCTTATCCTACTTAATATGTGTAACAAGTTTGGATCACTTAAGCCATACCCGACAAAAACAAAAGTCTTTGTAATCAAATCTCCTTGAAGCGAGGTAGAAAACAACTTATGAGTTTTTCCAAATAGCTCATAGTCATCCTTTGTCAATACTGCTTTTGATGGTTCTGAAACATCTCCATGAAATTTGTAAACTACAGCGTCTCGATTCGGAAGGCTCAGAGCCAAATTCTCTTGTGATATTTTTACATCTACTGTTTTTTTCTGTTTTTGGCGTAATGTGTCTTCAATGACATGGTCATAATTTGTTGTCCAATAAGTGTCAATTGGAAGAGAGGCCAAAATATCCATCACTCGATTTTCCTTGGCTTTTAGAGTGAACCTTTGCATAATTTCCTCGTTTAATCTGCCTCGGCCTCCCATTTCGTTCTTATAGTATTGAGCAACGGAAATAAGATCGGATTCTTTATCAATATCCAATTTGATGTCTTTGGCAATATCCCTCAACAACTCTTTCCAGTTAACATAACCTGAATTACGTGACAGTCCAGCTCCTGCAAAAACTGCGGCATTACCTTGATTAACAGCATTGCTAAAATCCTTGACAAATCGCTCAACCATATAGTATAATAATTAGTTATCCGTTATTTGCAAAATATTCATATCAAATAATAAACTAATTTGTAAAACCTAAAACGTAGCAAATCTAGGGGTACTTACAATTGCTCCTTAATTGACTTTACAATTTTGTCCATTGACCCCTCGAATTTATCATCTCTTATATCAAGACATAGAATATCCCTTAAATAACCAACTATTTGAGGTAGGTTATTCCTCAATTTGAATAATCTTGTAATTTCATTATTCAAATTTGTTGAATCCACATCTAAATTGTGCTGGGTATCAACTTGCTCACGCAGTTCCTTTAATTTCCTATCAATTTCTCTGACAGCATTACTTACAAATTCAATACTCAAGAATTCATCATCATTATAACAACCAATCAATTTCTTGTTATCGGTATATTCTATTAAAAACAATGTATCGTTGGCTTCCTTACCAACCCAAGAAGAGTTCAAACTGTTTTTAGAGATTAAAAACAAGGTAATTCCAGCAGTATTTATTGAATTTTTAATAAAGTTATTAATTTTTTCCCCGGCTTCCATATCATATTCATCCATAATCAACTCTATTCCCTCCATTTTAAGCCTTGCATAGATTTTTAAGGCGTCAATTTTATCCCCATGATTATAGGAAATAAAAACTTTTTGATTCTTATAATCAATATTATTTTCTAATTGTGATTGTTGCTTTTTGTTCTTCCACATCAAAAAAGTTAAAAGCCATGAAAAAGGAAAAAGAACAAAGCTGGAAATAATAAACGGTTGTTTGAACGTAGTAGAATCCTCATAGTCATAAAATTGAATCATTGCCAAAACCACAAGAAACGTAGATAAAACAAGTATCGAAGAAAGTATTTCTAAGAACTTATCTTTTCTCTTTATTGTTTTTTGTTTTGAACGAAAAACAACTGTTAGGAGTGGAATATAGATTATTATCAACCATAACCAAGCCCAGTAGATTTGATTTCTTGCGGAACCAAACGAAATGCTCATAAAGAAGAGAAATAACAGCGTAAATCCCAAAAATAAAATAATGCCACATCTTCTTTTTGTTGTCATAAGATTTTAGTCGTTAGATTAATAGAAGTTTCTAGTCAGGTAAAAGCAATTCTAGCTTAGCTCCTTTTAAATGTTTTCTTGCAGTAAGAATATTATATAATTCTTCAGGCTTTAAGGAAGGCTTTTTTATCTTATAAGCATAAACGTATGCAATTATCCTATACGAATCCGGTAAAGGTTCTGTGGCTATCTTTTGTGCTAAATCTGGGTGGCCACCCCTAACTTTCCCTTTTGCCTTTTTAGCAGACATAATTTTACCCCCCACGTCATCATTTAAATTTGTAATAGCAAAAACTATAACTCTAAAGTATGCTTCCTTGCCAAAAGCTAGGATTTTCAGGTTATTCCACCATTCACTTGTACTTAAGGAGGTAGCTCGTCGTTTGTTGGGGTCATTTAGGTAAGTTCCATCATCTTTATTGAATTCTTCCCACATAGTTGTAATCACAAAGCCTTTAAATTTTTCATCCTTCGACAGCAGGTAAAAACTATATTCGTAATCGTTTTGGTCCAGTGGTCTGGAAATTATTTTAGCGACACAACCCAAATCTTTGCAGGATTCAATAGCTGTAAGAGGTTTCCAAGAAGTATGTAATAAAATCCTATCGGAATATTTTGGAGGTGGCCATGGAAATTGTTTTAAGCTTCTTATTTCCGGTGAAAGAGTACTGAGAGGGGCGTCAATAATACTTTTATTAGTATTAATATTGGAACCTGGGCATCCGTTATTCCCAACTGAACCGGCCACATCTGGACATTCATCATAACCATCATCAACTCCATCACCATCTTTATCCTGCCATGGACACCCATTATTTTCAGGTGGGCCCGCTTCATTTGGACATTGATCCATACTATTATCAACCCCATCTCTATCAGAATCACGCCCATTAGAAAGATTTTGTATTCCTTTTAATGCGAATTTTGAAGTTCCCAAAAGTCTTAGATTATCATCATAGATATTGACCATGTAATTTCCACCTTGAAAACCGCCCACTGGTTTGTTAATATAATCGCAGACATCCAAAGAACTGTTCTCGTAATAAAAGTTCGTTTCTTTGCTATATGCAATTTTAGCTCCCTCCTCGCTTGACTTTGAGAAGCTTTCTCCCATAACATTGCCCTGGGGATCCAAAACTTCAATAAAGAACTCCCTTTCACCAGCCTGGGCAATCACATTGTCGGCAACAGTGAAGCAAACTTTGAACTTGTCTGTTGCTTTGGCTCTAGAGGTAGATACTAACCTGCCACTGCTTCTCTCTCGAACAGCATCAATAGTGAAATCAGAAAGAGTTACAGCCAAAGTTCTCTCTACCGCATAGGCCAACTGGGTGTTCTGTACAACTATAGAATCATTGAAAACAGTGTGCTTTTCCAATTCAACGAAAGTGCTATCACGCTCCATTGACAACATTGTATTAGATTGTGTTAAGGAGTCTATTTTCCACAACAATTCTTCCCTTTCGACCTTAAGAACACTAACTTGTCTTCTGTAACGTGATAATGAAGTGATACTAGTTTTCATGATGTGAATCGAATCGATGTACTTTACCACATCATCACGCGCAGCAATCAGTTCTTCATTTGCGGCATTACTCTCTAAAATGGCCTTGTCATATTCGGATTTAAGGCTGTTCAAATCTTCAATGATCAAATCTTTTTCTTGTTGTAGAGCTGTGGTCGTCTTTTTCCTATCTTGATGTAATGACAACAAGTAAATAAAGGCCATAATCAACAAAAAGACAATAAGGGTTATGAGAGAAATTAGAATGCGTTTTGTGGTGAATGTATTCAAAGTATTCATTTTTGGTAATTTGCCAATTAATTCAAAGATGTTCGTTCATCATTTGTTTTGTCACTATTTTTTTAATCTTTTTCTGAGTTATACTTCATAATCCTCAGCCACTATATTACAATACCTGCTTGCCCCTAATAAATCCGGAAACAACGTTGAATAATTTATATTCATCAAGTGTAGTTTCTTTAGTGCTTGTTTTCTGAAACTATGATCGGCAGGAAATTTTATTTTTAACAATACTGGAGAATTTGACTGGATAAACTGTTCCTTTACCCATTCATCTACAGCTTTCATTACAGGACCTTTGGAAAACAACCCACTTTGACCCAAAAGTCTTTTGTTATCATCTGTATCAGGAAATATCAATTTAAGTTTCTTCTTTTCAGCCAATCCTTCATTTTTTGATTGCACCATTCTTTTATTTAGGCACCATAAAACTCTAAATACTGTTCCTGATTCAATTGAGTTTAAAGAAAAGAAAATTGAGATGTAGGGAGATTGGGACCAATCTAATAGTGGTGTGGCTAAACCAAAATGCTGCCCCAAAGCCCAAAGCTCGTCATCCTCTAATTTTGGCGGGTTATCCCCTCTTCTTCCTCGGATTTCCAACTTAAATCGATTCAAATGCATTCGCACAAATCGATCTATTGAACTATGCTTGGCTCCGGTCTCCCTAGCCTTTAGTATCAAACGATTAAGCGTGGAGGTCAACCCCCATTTGGAATTCGACTGTCCCCTAAATACATAATCTTCGATAAACGAGATTTCATTTTCAACACACTCTCGAAGCTGAATGAAATCATTCACTTCATATGTCCAAATTGGCCCTTCCTTTATTGGTTCAAATGACATTTTGAATTATTTTAATTGTGCTTTTCTAGTACTTTTTTGTAGTGTTAACTCCTCCTTTAAATTGAGGTTTTGGTTTAATCGTTAAATACGTCCTTAAGCGCTTCATAAAGCTGTCTATACGAAGCCATAATTTCTTTTACTTCAGCTTTGTCAACGGACTTGGGTAAGCTATTACCAAAAGTCAAAAGCCTTTCTAGTATCAAGATGGAGAAATTAACTTGTCCTAAAATGTTCTCGGATTTTCTGATCGATCCTCCATTACACCAATGTTTTTTGTAATTGTCCCTGACCTTTAAAACCGTGTTTTTTCTGGTCTTTTTGGAAACATCCTTCTTCATAACCTCGTAAATTCCAATAGCACCTTCATACGTAAGGGTCCAGAACGAATCACTATTTTCACTTTTTTCTTCAAAACGAGCATACAGTTCATCAAGTTCTTTTTGGGCTACGACTAGCTCCCCCTGTTTTGGCGAACCAATCAATTCACTAATTCGCTCTATGGTCAACCAGTTGATGATGGAGTAATAGTCCGGTTCAATTTCTACAAGAAGTTCATGAGCCCTTTTATAGGCATTGGCCGCTGTTCGTAAGTCTTTAACAACATAATCCAAACTTGATTGGGTCAACGACTTTCGCTTGTAATGACCTCCCTTTAAAGAAAAATGTTTATGAGTTTCGCCTATACCCTCTAAATAACCAATAATTTGTTCAGCCTTATTTATTCTTGACCCTTTATCAGCTTTATCGAAGAAATCACCAGTGGAAACATAGTCTTTTAAGGCTAATTTGGTTTGTATGTTGGCCAGTTTGCTCAAACTACCCAAGCTATACATTGCATCTGGAATTAATCTAAGCTTTTCTAAATACAGCTCTGCCTCTTCGTACAAATTCTGTTCATAGTAGAATACCCCTATAGCCTCCAAAATCCTTGAATCATTTAACCAGTGTTCGGGAATACTTTTCACAAGTTCTTCTACTTGGTTCTTCAAATTTCCTCTATCCCTACTAGAAGCCGGCTCAACTTGGTTTACAAGGTTGTCCAAGTCTACTAAGACCTCATCCTTATCAACGTACCTAGCAAACCTTTGATCACTTTTCTTTTTTGAATTGCCAAAGGTGTAAAAGGGATCCCCATAGCATTGATAGGCGCCCCAAGTATTGGAAGATCCATATTTTCTATAGGTCTCCAATCTGGCCATTTTTACCGATTCTCCAAAAGTGTACCCGTTAAACATGTTTTTATAAAAGCTTTCTGCAAAGCCTAACGCGGCATCATCGTCTACTGCCCAACCTCCTGCAATTACGGCTTTCACGCCTTTTCGAATAAACTGGGTACCCACATTTGCAGCTAGCTTATGAAAACTTGGGATAGTCCCTAGGTCTGAAGTTTTTCCCAAGTAACAGCAATTGATAAAAACAAATTCCGGGGTTTGTGATAAACTGTCAATTTCAGCCGCGGTAATAAAGATATCATCATCCAATACCATACCTGATTTAGCAGCATCTGTTGTGCTAACCACCCCATGTCCGGCCATATGAATAATTTTGTAATCATTTCCGAATAATTTATTGATTGTAGCTATGCTATCCTCTTCAATGGCGCTTGTTGTTAAATATCCATTTTGGGCAAGAATATCCACAACCTTAAGTCCTTCGTCTCTGGCATTAGGTAAGTTGGCAAATCCCAACAACGGATTTAGTCTTGGATTTCCGATAACATAAGCGGAATCAATCAAGGTTTGATTCACTCTGCTATCATACTCATTTACCACAAGTTGTCTTATCAATCCGATCTGCGTAGAAATAGGTAGGTCAATATTTTCATTGGGATAGTGCAAGATTTCCCATGGATAACTTGCAGATTGTTCATCAACAATAAGTAAAATGTTCTTGTTATCAGTGGCATAATCTTTAAAGTTATTGGGTATCAACAAATGGAATAAAGTTCTTGCTGTTTCCTTATCCCAAGTGGTTACTCTGACTGATGCTTCAATTAATCGGTCAATCAGACTTCTCTGTGTAGATTTTATTTGCTCTTCTGCCCTCGCACGATCCGTAAGGGATATGAATTTTAATGGATTTTGTTTGGTATCAGGTCTATCAAGGAAATGTTCCATTAAAAGCCTTTTGGAACAACTTCTTATTTCATCATCTTCATTGGCATCTTTAACTACTTTAAGCAACTCGGAAAGCATATCATCGCTTTTATCCTGATTCATGGTCTCTACCTTTAACCTATGCCACCAATTTTTCTTCTCGTCAGAAGAAATTCTTCGACGCTTCCCGGGAACCTCATTTACGTAGGAAGATTTAAGTACAACCTTATCTACAAAATCCGGTTCATGGATAATCTTCTTCAGTTCATGCATCGCGTTTATAGCACGATCTTTATATATCTCAATAATTTCCACATCAACTAATTGTGGTGCGTTTATAGAATTGATATTCTTTAAGTGCTTATTGGCTTCCAAAACACCTGTAAGCAAGGCTCTAATTGAGTTTCTGATAGTAAGCCCGCTATAATCACTTGCCACAAGCAGAGAACTGATTCCCATATCTTCAATTGTGATATCTTTTTCTTCACAATTACAATCTTTTACGGTTTGAATCTTGGTCATCACATAATCAATAAATGCATGCCTAAACGTTTTAGCAAGATTTCCTTGATTCAGCTCTCCATAAATTCCCAGACCCAACACCAAAGCACCTTTGAACTTGGAATCTTTACATAGTAGGGTTAATGATGTCTCCAGTTTGCCAGGGTACATTCCCACCCTATGATTTTGAGATAATCTCGAATTCATATAATAATCAACAACACGCTCCGCACTAACGATTGGATCGTTGAAGTGATGTCCCACCGCAACCGGGTATTTAACATTTCCTAAATCCCCATGGCATACCTGCACCGTTATCTGAACTTCTTCTTCATCTGTTTCTAGATTCGATGAAATCCCCATTATATTATGTTCCAATATATCCTCTGATGGACTTATCAATGGATATTCTTCCGGCATCACAAAATCGTCTTCCTCACCTCTCATCATTATAGGTTGGTTTGGCAATAACGAGGTTGAACCAAATTCTAAAAGTTCTATCAATGCAGGGAAGTATTCTTTGGTAGCACATAGGGCACCGTGTGTTGCCCGCATGTACCAGGTTCTTCCCTTAAAGGCCTCAGGAATCCCTGTCTCCCAGGTCACGCAGCTATCCCCTTTTGAAGTTCCCCACAATGTGGCCTTATTATTATGGTCAAATTCCATTCTATACGGGGTGTAAAGGTCCTTCCCCGCTACATAGATGAGATTTTCCCCTTTAATCGGACGCTTTTTAAACAGGTCTCCCAACTTTCGGGCTTTCTCCAGCTCTGGTTTTAACGGCAAAACAAAATCCTCTTCATTTCTTCCCATCTCGATCCAGGTGGCTTTGTCATTGTAATCCCTTTCAGCATCTATTGGCAATAATTCCAAAAGGCCCGGATAACTTCTTATTATTTTTAGTAATTCTGCGCTATCATTGGTTAAATCTAAGGTGTGAAGTGTTTTAAAAAGGCGATGCTTTCTCAGAAAAAGGGAGGGTATTACGTGGGATCCTCGTAACGGAGAACCCAGAAAAATTGCCCGGGAACCTTCCCTTGAAACAAACTTTTTCCAAGTACTTTCATGACCACTGTACATAGCATGTACTACGAGTCCCCCCATGGAATGCGCCATTATTCTAATCGGACGATTTGTTTTTGACATTCTCAATTCCAAGTCCTCGGTCAATTCCATGGCCGACTCGATGATCGATTTTCGCCAATCAAAAGGAAAAGGCACAACATTGTACTTTTTGCCAAGGGCTTTAAGCAATGAGCGGTAGGCAGAACCCATAAGCGCATGGGCCTCAACTTCCGGCGAATCAATAGCCAACCGTTCCATTTGACCGCTGGCCAATCTGAATGGATTTACCCAAATATTGTCTTTTTCAGCGCTTAACTTGGAACCCATGATCCCAGGCAATACATATACAACCGGGGCATCCTTTTCCGCTCTCTCTCCCGGAGCAACGTAATCTAACCTTCCCCTGACCTTAGTGATTGTACCATCTTCTCTTATTAACTGGCTGAAAGGTTTAAATCCAATGGGTAGTTGTTCATAACTCTGTAGCGCGGCCGCAATGTTATTTTGTGAAGTGGTATGACTGAAATACCTAAAATGGCTTATTTCTTTATTGCTGTAAAAAGAATAATAGGTTTTATCTCTTCTGGCACTTCCAAACATGGAAATGGTATTAACTACAAAATCATGTTGTGTTCTGAAAAAACCATCGGCCACGAGCACTTGAAGCGATCTTAATATTCCATGTGCCTTTACGTCACCTGCAAGTATATATAGTTCCGAATCAATCTTTTTATCAGGGTTGTTCAGCACCCGAATCAAGGGCGAATCGGGAATCATGGCCTCCAATCCCGGAAACACCCTGATATCCTCCTTTTTCTTGACAAAAGCCATCAAAAAAGCTTTAACAAAGGAGTATATTGGATTGGCTTTAAGGGCCGGGATGAGGCCAATTAAATTTAAGATTACCGTTAAATAGATATCTAACCGTTGTGAAGCTAAAATGGTGCCGGAAGCCGGGCACGCAACTCTAACAAACTTATCTACCCTAATGTTCTTTTCCCTGAGTAAGGCATTTATCCTATTCAGATATCTTACTTCCTGCTTTCTTTTGAGTTTCTCAAAAACATTAATTTCAACTTCAGAAAATGCTTCTTCTCTATTTATGAGATTTCTAGATAAAATTTCTCCAATCAGACCTCCCCTAGAATGTGATATAAAATGAACCACAGCGTCTTTCGGGAGTTCTTCCAATAATTCAATTGCGTTGAGTAGTGGGCTTTTGGTTAAAGTTGAATGCTCAAATGCAAATATTCTATCGTCATATATTTCGAGTATGTCCTTCCATGCAGATGAAGGATTGTTTCCCTCAAAAAATCCTCCAAAGCTTCCTGACGTGCTGGAAGATGTTCCATGCAACAAGATTAGAATGGGTCGGTCAATTAAAATATTATTTGCCCTCTTGCCTAATTTGTTGGGGTTCTGGCAATGATATAATCCAGGTCCGGGTTCTAATCTGCTTTCAATTTTCTTTGCCAAAGCCAAAGCTGTAATACCTGCTACTGCTTCATTTGGCTTAATTAGCTTTAGTTTCTTTAAAACGTTTTTGATTATCCCCCTAGAGGTACTCTCATACCCTTTGAGGTAAAGCGGAACTGTAATAACATTGGAATCTGGGTCAGGATCCGATCCTTCCCTCGTCTTTTTTATGTTTCCCTCTTTTTGGAGTTGTTCAAGAGTAAGTATTCGAAGTAAACCATCTTCATATTCCAACTCAAACAAATCGTCCTCATCAACATCTTGTTCAATTTTAATTTGTTTTGCTCTTGTGGCCGCAATCTCAAATTCGGCTATGGTTTCCGTTTCAAAATATTTTTTGGAACTGTCCTCATATAAAGGACTTATAGGAATCCCCTGACCATACAATAAAATCTTCTTTTGTGCCATGATTTTTTTAAAAGAATGGTTGTTTGCTTCTAATTTGTATTATTCTTAAACTAAATCCCTTTAGTTTTAACCAAGCAAAAAAGTGTTGAGGGGGAAATGAAGAGTTGAGGATTAGAAAGCTATAAAATTTCACAACAAATCCATTGCACAAAAACCTTAGAAAAACTGGGGTTTTTCCTTAAAATAGGTTAAGTTTTGTAAAGTCACCTATGCGGAGAGCTTAATTCGTCATGCATCTTGAAAACCATTATTTATTGGGTTTTGAAAGTTAGGTTAGGGTCTTTATACCCTTAAAATTACTCAATTGAATTCTGGACAACAATGAATAAGAATTGAAAAAACAATAAGATAACTTAAAAAAATATCACTTTTACTTTAATTTTAATATCTTTTTTCCTACATTTAAGAAAATTGAAAGTAAGATTTTTAAGTCAACGTTTTGAGTATTCCTATAACGGAAAATTTTTAATGTTCAGTTTTATATGTAAGCTTTCCCCCAACGAATAATCCTATAATTCCATATCTTACATAGTGAATTTAAACTAGTATTTGGATTAAAGAGTGATTGCACAGGTTTTAGTCCACTTTGATTTTCTAGGCTATGAGAAAGATTAAACTAATTGGAAAGGAGAGAACCAAGAAGGAGGCCTTAAATATTGAGGATATCCTAAAAAAGAACAATATTGACGTGACCAACACTACTAAATCCGGTGTTTATATCAAGATTGATGACAATTTATTGAAAGACTATTTTAATTGCAAATTCGACAAAACGGGAACACGCATAATCGATTTCAAAATACCTTCTGAACTTGCCAAGGAAGTTATAGCGATTTATGAGCCCGCAAAACCCGTTTTTTTTAAAGATTCAGAAGAATGATTGACAAAGTAAAACGTCTGAGGTTAGTTCCTAAAACAGAATCCAACATCCCCATAATTGAAACGTTTGGAACTAAATCGGTTTCACGTGCCAAGGACTTTAAGCCTTCCATGGGTAAAGCCCAAGAAGCTCTAAGAAAGACGTTGAACCTTGGCGTTGAAGCAAGAATGACTCGGCATAACTCCATTACGATAGATTTAAGTACAGAGCAGCTTGAGAGTATTTTTAAGTCTAAGATCAGTTCTCAAGGTATTGAAAAATCTAGAGGTTCCTTTACTTTAAGGGAATCCTATGATTTGAGTCAAGAGGAAATTCAAGTTCCTGATGATTTAAAAGATGTAATCGAATTTGCCTACATGCCTTCTCCTCCCGAATTCTTTTCTCCCACATTCATTACCCCTAATATCTCTCATTATTATTTAGACTTAATCGATGTTGCCAGGGTACTCAAAGTACCTTTTTGTCATAGAAACGGATGGACCGGGAAAAATGTTCGTATTGCTATGACGGATACTGGATTTGGAAAGCATCCCTATTTTGAAAGTCAAGGGTTTCATATTGAACGCGTGGCCACTGACCATACCACCCAACCAGAAATCGATACTTCAGGACATGGAACAGGAGAAAGTGCAAATGTGCTCGCAATTGCTCCAGATTGCCAGTTTATAGGGGTTAAACACGACGATTATTCAGCATTGGCCCTTGAAACCGCTTTATCTGAAAATCCTAAAATCATCACCAATTCATGGGGCTGGAATATAGACTTCCAAGACAAAGATGCATTAAGAAACCAAAATCCGAACCAATATTTCGAGCTTATAGATGTTGAAAATATCATCATTGATGCTATTGACGATGGTGTATCCATGGTTTTTGCTGCGGGTAATGGACACAAAGCTTTCCCTGGATGTATACCCGGTGTAATATCCGTTGGAGGAGTTTCAGTAGCTAAAGACGGGAGTTTGTCGGCTTCAAGTTACGCTAGTTCTTTTGTAAGCAGCTTGTATCCGAATCGCAATGTACCTGATTTTTGTGGAATAGTCGGTGAGAGTGGTAGCCCACCACTAAAAGGTCATATTATGTTGCCAGTTCCAAATGGTTCTAAACTGGAAGGGGATAATATGCCAAGTAATAAAAGTAATTTGGGCTGGGGTATTTTTTCCGGAACATCTGCGGCAGCACCACAAATTGCGGGCTGTATAGGATTACTTTTATCGGCAAATCCAACCCTGACCCCAATTCAAATCAAACAGATACTATCCGATACTACCATAGATGTATTTAGCGGTATGTCAGCACATGGAGAGTCTGCGAATATAGGATGGGATTTAGCGACAGGTACAGGTCTGGTAAATGCCTTTGAAGCATGCATTAGAGCACAATCATTGATTCAACCCATAAGCGTTTAAGTAAGCTGAAGTTTTGCTGGAATAGCTCTGGGTAAAGATGTATTTAAGAAGGTAGTTTCTTCTTAATCATATTCACAATACTTTCTATAATGTTTCGAGCAAAAATAGCAAACAAGGAGCACCATCCCCATAAGATTAAATAATCAGTTCCTGATTGAAAATCCAATACCTTGCTCTCTGTAGCACTTAAAGCCAAAAACGATAAAGAAGAAGCAATTATACCAAAAAGAAGGTTTGCCAAAACAGAGGTATCCGAAGAATGTTCGGAAAGGTCTTGAACTGTTTTGAGGAGATGGTTAACCTCAGATTTGATATTTTGTGCTTCAATATCAATTGAGTTTGTTTCATTTTCCAATGTCTTGATTTCATTTTCAAAACTGGACTTTATTGTCGTAGAGGATGAATAGCTTCGCGAAAATATTTCAGCGTTACGCTTCATATCCGTTGCTTTACTCTTTAAGCTTTCCGCCTTTTGGTCAGCTTCCTGTGCTAATTTGATAACATCTTTAAGTTCAGGATAATATCTTCTAGCGTAGCCTCCCAAAAGACCCGCAAGTAATACAATGGCAATAATCAAGGTATAGTTGGTTTTTTTTTGAGTATTGGTAAGATTGTCCAGGGCCACCTTGTTTTCGAGATTTTCCTTGAAATACTCCAGTAACGAATCCCTTTTTTCCTTGTTTATGGTCTGATAGTTTTGATCTACCATGTCAATAACCGTTTGTTTTTCGGCTTCAATTTGTGTTGTTGGATTATCTCCCACCAAACCATCCAGATATTTTCCGAGTTCTACTTTAGCCTCATCAAACCTGACATAATCTTTTTGTTCCAAAACAGCCTGTTTTTTTTCAATGTCTAGTGGGTTAACAGTCTTTTCTTGAACTTTTGAATCTTGCAAAAACTCTGGCTTAACCCAAAGAATAATTCCTAAGAAAATAAGAATGGCCAACGCCAGAATATGATGGTTTTTCATTTTACAAATAATTGGTAAGTATATTCTTTGAAAACTTAACTGAATCGGCTCGATTATCCTGATCGAACAAATAGGTCTTTGGTTTTTGTCCTTTAATTTTTTCCATCGCTGGAGTGAAACTCAATCCTGTTGAGAACTCAATTGCGCTGACGTCAACTATATAAGGCACTAAATCTTCATCCAAATGTGCAAAAGGGTCTTTGGTAGAGAATAGTAGTTTTATTTTTTCGTTAGGAGAAAAAACAAAGTCCAAATCCTTTACAACCTTCTCTTGACTTAGAACAAATCCTATACGATGAAGCTTTGAATCTTTCATGTAATAGACTATTTTCCAAAACTTTAATGGAATCACAAAACCTTGGACTTTACGTGTTTCTGCCCCCTTATACAAAGCCACAGGATCTTTATCATCGAAAATACATCCAGAAAAAACAGAGACTCTATTTTTCACTTCATCAATTACATAATCTTCTAATTCCTGCCAATCTCCTTGATTTAAAGAATAATACTGAGGTGCAATGTTTGTGAAATAAAAAGTTTCCCTTGACGCTTTTGTTGCTATTTCTTCATTTTTCCATTGAGGATATTCTCTCCTAATTATATGGCCTCGATCCAATAGATTTCTATTGTCAACCGTTGGATGGTCATTTTCTATACAATAATAAAAATCTTGCCCTATTTGATATTCAAGTTCAAGGTTATCCTCGTCCTTTCTGAAAAACTTACTAGAAGGGCGCTTTATGTTGATTCTCTTATCTAGGGTAGGGATATTACAAGCACAATAAAGTGCAAATTTTCTTGGCTTGAAAAAACAAGTGCTGAAATGAGTATAATGTATTAAAACTGATTCATTTGTAGCCGCTAGGGTCGGTAGTTCAACTTTAAAACTATCACCTAAAAAATTATTAGTGTAAGACATAATCAAAATTGTTTTTTGGATTTTTTTATTTGCGTAAACTATAATCTAATTAAGTATTAACAACCAACAGGGTACCTAACAATTCATATTAAAATCATTTTTTCTTTTCCACATTGAGACCTGAAAAAGCAACCTTGACTACCAACCCAAAATTCATTCGGTCAATCGCTGTTGTCTCATTTTCCGGAAGTTCGTTAATATTGAATGTGTCATTTAATTCTACAAAAGCACCGCCCAGTAACTAGCTTTATTTATTGTTGTATGCAACTAAAACGACACCAATGTCAGTTCTGCGCATGTTGGGAATGGCAGAAGCAATCCTCAAAAGTCTATTTACTAGCCTAGATTACCTTCTTTCATAAAGGAAAACCTTCTCTATTTTCTTAAGTTTACTTATATCATCTGTTGTCATTTTTCTGTTTACTAAAAAAATCTGACCCTGCGGGCTATCAAAGTACATCCTATAGCCCAAGCCCTCTAATTTTTCTTTGCTGGGTGCATTAATCATCTGTCTAACCCATTCTAGTACTTGATAAGGTTCCTCATCTTCTAGAAGCAACACATCACTTTCATCTGGTAAATCTATCTTTAGGGTTAGGTCATGGGACAAGTCTTTAAACTTCGCCTTAATGGTATATATCTTTTTGCAATAAGGACTTAAAGGTATCTTTAATGGCTCTTGTTCGGGCTCATAATTAAATATGTAATAAGTGACCTTATCATCAAATTCATAATTGTTACGACCTCTTCTTTCATTTTTTACCGTACGCAAAACGCCATCTACCTTAAAATCTATGGGCAACTCTTCTAAGACAAAATTATTTGTACAACAGATATATTTAATGACCCGTTTGGAAACTTCAATCGCACTAGCCTTGTTTTCAACTTTGTTTTTGAACAATCCATTAAAAGAATGGACTAGCGTTTCGTCTAAATTAGAAGTGGGAGAAACAGTTGCTGTAATGAATATATTGTCAGAAATATCCCTAGTGATATCCCCACGTTGTGCAACCTTAATCTTATTTTCTGTAAAAGAGAATCCCGTTTTTAATCTTGCTAGTTTTGATGCTAGGGCTTCTTTAATCGCTTCGTTGTTATTGTAACTTACTTCAGCCTTGGCTCCTGCATTTAACTTGTTACTATTTACCTCATTAATACTATTGGTTGTACTGGTGTTGTTGGACGGTGTGACACCGGTGACCACAGTACTTAATAAATTTCCATCCTCGTCATAAATATTTTGGGTTGTTGTTTCTGAAGTGTTACCACCACTTCCTGAAGTAAGTGACCTTAATGAAGTTGAAGTATCCTCATTTCCAATGCCATATTCAGCACTTAGTTTGGTATTAAATGTTACATTATTTGTACGTTCCAAAGTTCCAAGGTCAATCGACTCAAACTCGTTTTTTAGTTTATCTATTGTTACAACTTCAACACCACTACTTTCACCTAATTCGATTGTAGTATTTAGGTATTCAAGTCTGGTATTAGTATGCAAAAACGTTGAATCTCTATTCTTAGGATATTCATAAGTCTCGTCAAATTTGTAATATCTTTTTATGTTGGACAGGAAAAACCGGACCGAAATTTTTGTAAAATCTACACTCCGCTTGCTCTTAGTCTTAGTCACATCTGAAAGTGGCATTTTGATGTATTTAATCAAAGTGTCGGGATTTCGAGTCATTCCTGCCAAAATCTTGAGGTAGGCAGTCTGAGTGGAATCATTCAAACTAAAAAAGGTTTTAGGCTTAATCTTTGGCACACTCTTTTTTGGCGGTATAGGTATAATAGACAAATTAACATCTACTATTTCTTTGGCAACTGATTCAGTCATACTTTTCACCTTGAAAAGTCCTCTGTTGGAATTGGTTAACCTTGCGTTTGCCCCACATCCTAAAATTGATAGAACCAAGGCTAGTATTGCAAAAAATTTTAGTTGAGCTTTCATACAACGACAATAAGTTTACTATAGTCCTTATTTAGAGTTCCCGTATGACATCTATCGGTAAATTTTTTAGTGTACTTCGCCTTAACAGGGTAATCAATAGAAGACCCTCCACAGGAAATGATGCCGGATGAATAATAATTCCTTCCAGATTTTAACGTTACAATATCCCCTATCCGATGAGCAGAGTCTAGCCTGTCGGTCACAATAATATCCCCTGCACTAAAGGCATAAATCACAATTAATTCTTTGTCGAACTCTTCCTTAAAGGCAGAAAGAAGTTTCCTTCTTAGATAACGCTCGTTATAATTATCATGTTCTTCAACCAAAATTTTGATAGTACCTTTCTTTTTATCAAGAAGAATCCCTTTAGCTTTGCGCTCCCTATTCCCAGGTAGCGTCCACGTTTTTTTTGACTTCCCGTTCCAATTTAAAGTTGCCATGTATTATTCATTTAAAATTTCTTCTCATTCGTTTTACACACTTTACCTTCTTCATATTTATCTCCAACAGATTTTATGTCGAATCCATATTTTACCAACTTGAATTAAATCTAAGCCTAACCCTAGGCTCATATCCAGTATTAAGTTTTGAAAGTGGTTTTGTATGATTAGGATTTACCTCACTGTCAGAGGTAGAGGTACCTCTGGAATTAATTGGTTCTTCATCAGTTTCAGTATTACCCCCCAGTATTGTGCTCGAAGCAGGTGATACCACATTATTCTGGATGCCAAAGGCAGAGGTATAAATTAAACATCCGTTAACAAGAATAAGAAAAACTGAAAGTACGGATAGAGATTGTTTATTTTCTGATTCAGTATTTATAGAACCTTTGGTTGAATCTTGTTTCCTTGGTTTATTGTCTAATTGCCAAACAGTAAATGAAACTACAAGTGCTAATAGGAGAGCATACCATTTGGGTCCCCAATTGAAAACATGTCGAGTTGTATTGACAATTACGACCACAGCTAGAATGGCGCCCCCGATGGTGAGCAGGGATGTTGGACTGATAAAATCTATCCCGCTATCAACGTCGGGGGTTGCTTGCCATAAAACTAATTGAATCATTTTAAAGAATTTTAGTTTGAAAATATAGATTACACATGGAGTCTGATACTAGATAAGTCCGAAATCCCTATGGAAATAATTACATTCCATTACTTCTAAATCGTACAAACATTCATCAGGTGGATGTTACGATTCAAGCTTTTGTAAAACAGGATAATTGTTGGCTACAAAAATCTTGATTAGTTGGTTTCTTTCTTTTAAATACAGCTACATAGTCTAAAAACCCAAATAATTAGGTTGCCAAGGTTATAAAATCGGGGAAAAATTTAAGGGGAACTGTTTGTCTAATATAATGTATAGTTGTGTAAACTAATTACACAAAAACCTTAGAAAAACTGGGGTTTTTCCGCAAAAACAGGTTAAGTTTTTGTAAAGTCACCTATTCGGTGAGCATAATTTTCGAGAACGTCGGAAAACCCTTATTCATTGGTTGTTTAAAAGATAAGTTCTAGTCCCTCCGGCTCCACCTACGCCCTCCTAAGCTTTAAGCGCAGCGAAAAGCGAAGGAGGGCTTCTTGAACATTTCGTAAATCCCAATCAACACACTGTCGGGCTTCGGTGGACCACAATCCACATTCTCCTAAGCTTTGAGCGCAGCGAAAAGCGAAGGAGGGCTTCTTGAACATTTCGTAAATCCCAATCAACACACTGTCGGGCTTCGGTGGACCACGTGGTCCACAATCCACATTCTCCTAAGCTTTGAGCGCAGCGAAAAGCGAAGGAGGGCTTCTTGAACATTTCGTAAATCCCAATCAACACACTGTCGGGCTTCGGTGGACCACGTGGTCCACAATCCACATTCTCCTAAGCTTTGAGCGCAGCGAAAAGCGAAGGAGAATCACTATATTCCCCTCAAACGAATCAATTATGACCTTACCCTATGCCGTATACATTCTAAAATGTGCAAATGGACAGTACTATACTGGTTTCTCAGCTAGACTAAAGCAAAGAATGAAAGCCCATCGCAATGGTGAAGTTCATTTTACCAAAGACAAATTACCTTTTCAATTAGTCCACGTTTCCTACTTTGTAGACAAGAAAAAAGCATACGATTACGAACGATACTTGAAATCTGGGTCTGGTATAGCCTTTAGAAACAAGCGATTGGTTTAAGCCCTCCTTCGCTACACGCTCTGGTCGTAGCTTCGGAGGACATTTTATATTTAGATATTCAGCAAATACTCCTATCTTCGAAACCAACGATACAACTCCATGTCCAAAGGCTCCTCTTGGTTACGAACCCTTATAGACCTCATCGAAGTCTTTTTGAATAGTGCACAACGTAGCAAACGCGGCCGTACCTGGCACCAACATGTGGTGCCCTATAAAGACGGCTGGGCGGTACTCCGTGAAGGGAACCAACGTATCACCAGCAAACACCGAAAACAGAGCACAGCCATCCGCAAGGCCAAAAGTTTGGCCAGAAAATACAAGGCCGATGTCATTATTCACCGTGCCAGCGGTGGGATCCGAGACCGGATTAGCTATGATGATCAGAACTAAATTCATTACGGCCCTACTCCAAAAGTCATAAAGTATTTAGCTTAAATGCCATTTCCTGTGCGGTCAGGGCCAGTTCCGTAGCAAGGAAACAGTGGTCTTGTGTCATGGCCGTTTCCGTACGTTCCACTACATCGGTGACCAACTGTTCCCCATAGGGCATATATACGTCTTTGCAATTGTAGTATTTGGTTTCCTTTTGATTAACAAGAAAAAGATGATTACCCCCCTCACGACCTGCAATATCTATATACTTTCGCATTTCGATATACCCTTCGGTCCCTAGGATAAAAGTACGTCCATCGCCCCAGGTTCCCAGGCCTTCCGGAGTGAACCAATCAATACGGATATAGCCGGTGGCATGTTTGCTACGGACGCTCATATCGCCAAAATCCTGATAATCGGGATAGTTTGGGATATTAAAATTTCCGGTTTGTGCAAAACTGACCTCCGCCTGTTTGGAATCGGTATAGTAGAGAAACTGGTCACATTGATGGGAGCCGATATCACATAATATACCTCCTGCCCTATCCGGTTCAAAAAACCAATCCGGCCTACTTTCGGGTCGCATACGGTGCGGGCCCAGCCCAATAAGCTGAACCACTTTACCTATAGCTCCTTCCTGAACCAGTTTTCCGGCTTGCACAGAAGCAGGATTGGCCAAACGCTCACTATAGGTGATGGAATAAATCCGTTGGGTCTCCTTTTGTACCTTTTTTACCTTACGGAACTGCTCCAAAGTGACAATTCCGGGCTTGTCAGCCATAAAGTCCTTACCTGATTTCATAACACGAATCCCCAACGGGGCCCGCTCCACGGGAATAGAGGCACTGGCTACCAGTTGTATGGTGGCGTCCCCAATAATTTCATCTTCGCTCTTGGCTATTGTTGCTTGGGGATAGCGCCTGGTAAAATTTTGTAGCAACTCCGGCTCTTTGGCATAAACCGCTACCAAGGTTCCCCCTCCCTGTAACAACGAATTGACCATCCCATAAATATGTCCGTGATTGAGCCCTATTACCGAGAATCGTATGGCGTGTTTTGGCTTTGACCGTTCCTGGGGTTTTACGACAATCTCTTCGGGTCGCAAGGTAGTGTGCAAGCCTTGCCCAAATAGGGAATTGGGCATCATTGAAGCGGCGGTGATTCCCGCCACCGAAGAGACCCCTTTTGCCAAAAAATTGCGTCTGTTAAACTCCATAAGCTTTGTTCGTTTAATTATTTATATGGTTCGTTCTAAATTAAGGAATTTCCTTTCTCCATGGTTTTAGAATTTTGGTTTGAACGTGTACAAAAAGCTAATCGCTTCGGAACGTATAAATTGGAGGGCGTCATTGATGACTTTAATCAAGACAACCCGCAACATCTTAAGGAGTATGAGCCCCATGAATATATATGGCCTATTCCCCAGGTGGAAATAAACCTAAATCCCGGCGCAGTTCAAAACCCGGGATAGTAAAGCTAAAACCAAGGGTTTTATTCCTTCAGTTCTTTTTTCCGTACCCGTAACTGTACTGTTTTGAGTCTTTGGGATTCAAGTAATTGAGCAATGGGCTACCAAAATGACCAACGATATATCCACAATGATAAATCAAAGCTTCATATGTAGACATTAACTCTTTGAAAGCATGAAGTTACCAATGGCAAGAGCATCCAGACCGGTGGAAAAATAACAACGTATGGCGTCCTTGGGCGATTCCACCACAGGCTCCCCTTGAATGCTTAACCTGGTATTCAATACCACGGGAACCCCGGTCTTCTCCCCCAACTTTTGGATCAGGTCATAAAATTGGGGATGCAAATCCCGTCATACGGTTTGTAGGCGTGCACTCCCATCCACACGCTATGACAAATCATTTCCAATTGAACAAAGTGGGCGAATAAAGCTTTTTAGCGAAAAAAAGTGGTGTCTTTAAAAACCAATATAATCATTGAAATTTTAGAGGTAATTTTTATGTTTTTCGGAAGCCAGCATAATATCGTTCCTCCTTTTTCAAAACTTTATAGGCAGAATCATTGAAACCAGCTTTTATCATCAATTCATTAACCTTATCAATATCGTAATCCACTCTGTGCAAAGAAATGTTCTCATTTTCAACAATGGCAAATGCCGCTTTAGGATTTCCATCTCTTGGTTGCCCAACGGAGCCAGGGTTACAGTAGATTTTATCTTTGTAAACTTTCAAAGTTTGAATATGGGTATGGCCAGATATAAATATTTTTCCCTCAATTCTTGAAAAATATTCTTTAGATGGTTCAAATAAATATTCATCAATGGGATCTGACCAACCGCCGTGAACCATATGGACATCACCCACAAACCTCTGAATATCATTTGATTGCAGCCATTTAATATTTTCCTTAGTTATCACCTTTCGCTGATACTCTAGGCAATCATTTACACTGTTATGCCTTGGGCAAAAACCACCACTTGCCATATACCAGTCATGATTACCCATAAGAGTAAGAATGTTTCGTTTTATTAATTCTTCACAGCATTCATTGACCTGGGAATAATAGCCTACTACATCCCCTAAGCAATAAATTTCGGAAACATTTAATCTATCCAACTCCTCGAGTACTGATTTAAGCGCTTCGAAATTCCCATGTATGTCTGATATTACACCGATCTTCATGAATAAAATATGTGTTCTTCAATATATCTAATTGCCTTTCCCTTTCTAATCTTAGGCTGTTTTGGGGATTTTCCATCCAAATAATACTCAACCGCCATAAGAGCTTCGTTATATCCAAAAGCACTCCGGATAGCAGTTGAGGCGGAAAAGCGCGGATTGATCTCTAATAGATGGTACACACCTTCATGAACCCTAAACTGAAAATTAGTAGGACCTACGGGCTCAAAAATTTTACAGAGCTCCAAAACTGCTGCTTCGATTTGTTTATCCTCAACGACCTCTGCTTTATTGGTATACCCTTCTTTTGATAAATATCGTTTAAAGATAATTATGGCATCATAGCCTCCTTTTCCGTCGCAGAATGCCCCTACGGTATATTCTCCGTCGTCCTTGCCAATCAAAGGCTGTACCATTAATTTTTTACCGATTTCTTCTTTATGTAATTCAAAAGATCTTTGATCGTAAACCCTAACAATCCCTCTAGAGGCCATCCCATGTCTGGGTTTTATTAATAATGGCAGACCAAATTTCCCATCTAATTCATTAAAGTCAGAACAAAGCGTTGTTGGGATAACATAGGGAGAATTATGGTGTTTCATTACTTTATAAAATTCCCATTTGTCATTGCACAACCTTATTAAGTCTGGATTATTGGTCACAACCTTGGTCCCAGTTTTCTTTAACAAATCACTATTTTCGGCCCAAAAGGTAACGCCTATCTCAAAAGTTGGAATTATTAAATCAATTTCGTACTCTAAAATAATTTTCAATAATTTGTCTTTAAAACCCTTGGAAAGGGTTAAGGGAACCTGAAGAACAATGTCACAAAATTTAGGAGCAACGGAATCTTCATACTCATAAATTGAAGTGCCAATTAGCTTATACGGGGTTTCAGATCTTCTAAGCGATTTTAAAACACCATAGCCCAATAATCCACAAGCGCCGGACACCAAAATATTTTTGGACAATCGATAAAAATATTTAGATTCAGAATTCTTTTAAACCATTAAATTACTCAATTTGAGAAACAATAAACACGTATTGATTATTTTTTAAAAACGGGTGTGTAAGTCTGTTTTGCAGTTTACCTCTCAAAATTTAGAACTTATGCATTGCTTCTTCCATTTAGGAAACTTGGATTAACTAAGGAATTCAATGTACCACAGGAAGCCAAACCTATTTTTTCCCATACCCGTATTGGTAGTGCTTGGAGTTTTTGGGGTCAACGTCATTGAGGACATAGGCCATATTGACCAACTTGTCCGTGGCGTGCAATTTGTTGGAGAAGTCCAATAGTTTTTTGTCCGTAAGTCCGGCCCGGACCACATAGAGGGTCACCTCCGCATGTTTGGAAATAAGGAGAGTATCCGCCACGAGCATGGTAGGGGCGGTATCCACGATGATGTAATCAAAATGTTCCCGGACTCCTTCGATAAAGGTGGCAAATCTGTCATCCGAAAGCAGCTGCGGCGCATTGGGCGGCACGGGACCACCCAAACAGATTTTGTGGTACTTGTTGCCATCTAACCCTGGGTAGACATACTCCTGCCAACCCAAAGCCGGATTCTTTAAATAATCCGAAAGCCCCTTGGTATTGCGGCCCATCCCAAAAAAATCATGCAGTTCGGGACTCCGAAGATCGGCCCCCAAGAGCAGTACTTTCTTGTTGAGGCTGGTATAGGCCACGGAAAGGTTATAGGCCAAAAGACTTTTCCCCTCATTTTCCACGGACGAGGTTACAAAAACCACCTTTCCCCCCGGTTTTGGGGTCTTGGGCAAGAAATAGTTGACATTGGTGGCCAATATCCGAAAGGATTCCGCCAGCACAGAGCGGTCATTGGCCTCTACAAAATTCTTCACCTTTTTTAAGGTGGGGATTTCCCCAGCAATGGGTAGATTGGGGTTCAACTTCTCCAGATCGGCACGTTGCTGCACCTTGGTGTCCAAAGTAAACCTCAGATAAAGAAATACAAAGGGCACAAACAATCCCATTAGAAAGGAAATGGGATAGACAATCCACTTTTTTGGCCACAAAGGTTCATCAGGGGTCAAGGCATAGTCCACCACCTTGATGGAGGGGGCTGTAACCGCATAATTAATAGCCGCCTCCTCCCGTTTTTGTAATAACAATAGAAAGAGGTTTTCCTTGATGCTCTGCTGGCGTTCAATGGCCCGAAGTGTTTTCTCCTTTTGGGGCAGCCTGGAAAATCGACTACTGGCCTGGCTCTTTTCCCGGTTCAACTGCCGTAGGGACATCCGCAACTGGGTCTGGTAGACGTTTAAGGTCCGTAATATGTTGACCCGGGCACTTTCCATTTGATTGGACAGATTGACCAAGGTAGGATGGTTTTCCCCCACTGTGGCAATCAATTTATCCCGATTCAAGGCCATTACGTTGTACTCCCCTACCAATGTGTTGACCCCACTGTTTTCCAGGCCCACGTCCACCGGTAACAACCCGTAAGCGGATTGGCCCTTGACCGCATTTTCCAGGAGATTGGAGAGGGAAATCTGGGTCTCCAATTGCAATACCTCATCCTCGGTGATGGCCTTCCGTTGGAGCGAGAAATCGGCATCGGATTCTATATCGGTAAGCGCATTGGCCCGTTTAAAGCTCTCCTTGCCTACCTCTATGGAATCTAGCTCCCCGGAAAGAAACCCAAAACGTTCATCAATAAAGTCCAGAGTCCGTTTGGAGACCAACTGACGATCTATAATCCCATCCTGATTGAATTTATTGATTAACTCATTCAGAATGGTCTCTGAGCGTGCCACACTCTGTCCTTCAAGGGAAAGGGAAAGAATATCGCTGTTTTTGTTGGTAGGCTGCACCTGCAACCTGTCTGACAAATCAAATACTGTTTGTTTTATGGATTTTATGACTACCCTAAATGTGATATCCGTATAATCCTTAGGACTCGCATCATCTAAAATGGTGATATTGAAAGGCAGGCCCCAGGGAATACTGTCATTCGCATTAAAATCAATGATGGTGGCCCTATCCTCCAAGTCCGTAATTTCTGCCTTAAAGGAGTCCAAGGTAATGTCATAATACCTCGTTTCCTTTATACTATCCTCGGCAATCACCTTGGTAATGGCAAAAGGGGGATTCCAGATTTCAGTAGTCCTGACATTACCTACCCAAAAATAGGATATATCCAAATCCAAGGCTTCTACCACCTGTCCCAAGATTCTATGGGATTTAAGTACCTCTATCTCATTGTCTAGATTGATGGAAGAGGTACCATTGATCATGGATAGGGGGTCGAGGTCGATATCCATTTCCTGTGAATCGTCCGCTATTTTAACCTTTGCCTCAGATTGATAGGTAGGTGGGATTACCCGAATGTACGAGTAGGCCAATCCAACAAACAACACTACGGTGAAAATAAACCAAGGCCAGTAACGAAGATACTGGAACACGATTTCTTTCAAGTTTATAGTAGTCTCGTTCTCCTTAAAATCTAAGCTAAATGATGATTCATTCATTTATTTCTTCAAATTTGAACTCTAACGCTTAAAAATAAGGAAACAATCGTGAATCGACTTATCCTTTAAATTAATGCCAAATATAATTTTTTTTTAAATTGTCATTTGAGATTTTAAATCAGTTAGGTACCTCTTCTTGAATTAAATCCTACCGGACCTAAACTAATCTTCGTATGTTGAGTACTTTTAAACAAATATTTTCTTTTTAAGAATGACATTTGATCCGCATTTTTCTTAGGTTTTACCCATACACAACAGATGCATCAACAAACTTAAAATATGATAATCCGCTTACTATTCACTTTTTTGAAATCACTTGAAACTTTTATTCATTAAGAATAAAATTAATGGGTGTTTTTTATCACTGACTGTTTAGCTTCCAGAAATTTTCCAATATTACTCTAGATTTAGTTTTATAAGGAGCTTTGACAAGTTTCCTGCTGCCAGGAGTCTCTTCTTCATAATCCATTTTCCAACCATCCCATCCATTCAAATTCCAATATGAATACCCCATTTGGTTTTCCTCAAAGACCTTTAAAACATCTTCCAGATAATGTTCTTTCCCTTCCGCCCACCGAACTACACTAAATTCTCCAACATACACTAATTTATTATTTTGCTGTGCCCATTTAGTTACAACATTCATTTCATGACTTATTCTATTTTTATCCCAATAAATATTGTCTATCTGTCTTGGATAACTATAAAATTTTGATCGTTTTGGTAATCCCTGATGGGTGTAGGCATGAGGGTTATAAAAGTGAAAACCATAGATAACTTTAGCGTCATTAATTGGTTCATTGAAATCACGATAGCCTTTGGGTAAACCCCATACACCAGGAGTATAAATAACATATTTGTTCGAGTGATTTCTAATTGTTTTTAAAATTCTATGAAAAAAGCTGTTCCATTCTTCAGGTAATCTACTCGTGCCATCCCCAAAAACAACTACCGGTTCCGAAAAAAAATCATACGCAATAACGTTTTCATATTTATCGAACTTTAGGACCAGTTGATTAATATAGCTAAGAGCAGCCTCAAGTTCAACTTCTGATTCCCAGAACTCGAGAGATCTCCTATCGAAATTTTTTAAGGGATCTAGTGGAAAATCTGTCGACCCTATGATAATAATTATTCCCTCATTATCACACCATTTTATTATTTGCTCAAAATAATTGAAAAGTTTATTTACACCAATTTCAATAGGCAAGTCATTTTCAATGCTATACTTTCTAGCCTCAATTGTCAATCGTATTGAATTTACCCCGGAAGCCCTTAAATCTCTTATTGTTTGCTCACTTACATTCAATTCCACATCTGGGCCTACTACAATGTTAATGCCACGCCATGGCCAATTTAGTGGAATATCATTTTCGATAGGATCAGCACCTTTTATATTATCGATAATATTCTTTTCAATCACGTCAATATCGGCTTCACATTGAAGTGTCGTTAAACTCAAAATAATATAACATACTATTCCCATTTGACGAAAAACTGATTTCATAAATGAAGTCAATAAGTTTATCAGACAAGAAATTACATTCCTATCTCCAAAACCTAGCTACGAAAAAACAATCTAAAAAGTTCCCCTTAATCAAGATTTTTTTCATCAAACAACCGGAAGTGGTTGAATTCCATTAAAATAAAGGGACTTATTGCTCAGAAATAAGATCTCATGAAATCATAATTGAGCTATTGCCACATTTTTTCGGCAACCAAAATCAAATCTTCTTCATCCCCAATCTATTTGGTTTTATTCCGCATAGTTTTGATTTTGCATTTGCACTATAAGCAATAATAGGAGCTCATATTTTCACTTTCTTCACCGTATTCCATTCAATTATTTGATTTGCTGTTCCAATATCTATAAAATCAAAATCTGTCAACCATTTTTCTAATTTAAATCTGGCTGATTTTAATCCAACATACGATTTAAATTTTCTTGAAATGGATAAGTCTTTAATCACAGGTTGGTCCGGATCTAAATCCCTAGGATGTATATAGGACATTACATAGTTATCATTTGCTGTCCATTTTTGCAACATGAAATATGGAATTAAGCGGAAATACCCTCCTCCGGAATAAATCATGTTCTTGCTCATAAAGGAGTGAGTATTAATCGGAAATTCTTTTAATTGCACTCCATTGTATTCTAAAATGGAGGGTTCTTCAACGCCATAAGAAGGCATCCCGCCATGTGCTCTAACCGCTGGAAAAACGGATGAATCTATTTCAATATCTAATTCATGGAGTACTTCAAACGCCCATTTATTTTGCTCAGTAATTGAAAAGCCAGGTGCTCTAAACATTTTAACTTTCTTACCTGAAATATCCTCTAAGGTTTTTATGGAACGATTTACATCCTGGTAAAACTCCTCCTTACTTTGCTCATATACCAATTGATGCATATGGGTATGACTGCCAAATTCATAACCTCTATTACTAATTTCCCTAACAACTTCAGGGTATTTTTCAGCAACCCATCCTACAATAAAGAAAGATGCCATAATATTTTTATTGTCTAGGATCTTATATATGGTTTCCATATTCTGGTGAATTCGCGACTCATAGTTAGACCACTCCTTTTCGGTCCTAGTAGAATCGTTGTCCAAAATATGAAACCATTCCTCAATGTCGAATGTCAATATTTTCATTGATTACATTTATCTTCCAAAATATGTTTTAAACGATTCAATATTGTTGAATTCTATTAGTTGGTCTTCTTTAACTATGATAATTTTCTTCGATATGCTTGCTAGTGGATAGTCATTATAACTATCAGTAAAAAGCACATCAATTTTCTTAACACCGTACTTTGCAAGTGCATTAATTTTATTTTCCCCATAGCAATTAAATTTGAGTCCTTTAACCCGATTATTGACATATTTAATTTGTGAGGCAAGAATATTGACATGTTCTGGAAAAATAATTTTTAGATAAACCTCAAATGAGGCACTAGCAATATAAAAGATATTGTCATCATTAAAATTTAATTCACTAAAGAGCTTATTGAACCTAATTCTTTCGACATAAGAAGTCGATACTTTGCGTAAATAAGAGACTCTTTTCTCTTTTAAAAACAATCTGATGCCATATTCTTTCAAATTAGTATTTGTAATCAGTTTTAACCAGGCACCAATCATTAAGGCATAATAAAAAAGTACTTTAAACGGAAATAAGAAATTTTTTGAAGAAGAATGTAAGAAAAATCCAAACAGAGTATCCTTGTAGGTTAAAGTTTTATCAAAATCATAAACAATTATCTTTCTATCCATTTCTGGATATATTTATAATCTTGTTAAAATTAAAATAGGTAAGTATTATAAATAAAAAAGATCGAATCACGCTTGCATAAGTGAAATTTATATAACAAGTATTTCGGTTTATTTTAAAAAATTTAATTGGATTTGACATATGCTTTATCCAAAATAAAACATCATAAGGAAATATCCACCTAATATACCTATCTTCTTCTATTACAGAAGGTTTGACAACTCCTCTTACAGATAATTCTATATATTTTTTCAAAAAATCAGCCCCACAAAACTCAGATAACAATATGGAACCCCATAATCTGGGATTTACTTCTATAACCTTATATTTTTTATCTCTTACATCGAAAAGAAACTCGATCATTATCAATCCGGACCAGTTTAATTTTTTAATAATAGATTTCGCAAGTATTTCTATTGCATCTAGTTTATTGTATTTGGAAAACACCGTAACGCCTCCGGTTGCCGGATATGTTCTTATTCGCTTATGACCATAATATGAAATGATTTCACCCTCAAAGCATAGAAAAAACCCAGCTTCCACATCCTTAGGATTAGGCAATCGTTCTTGCACAAAATGTTTTTCAAAATTTATCGAACAACTATGCAGCTCCCTTTCATTCTCTATGTAAAAAATACCCTTTGCCCCCGAACCATGTTTGGGTTTCACGATAATTGGATACTTAAATTCTCTCTTGTTATAGATATCTTCAGGAATATATTTTGGACATGGGATTTCATGTTTTTCACAAAACAGGTTCAAAGCCTTTTTATTTCTTGAAAGTAAAAATGCATCTTTTTCAGGAAGCAAAAACCTGAAATTTGTTGCCTTTGTTAAATCCATAAATTTTAAGAACTTTAGGGTGGTACTTTCCTCAATTGGAATAAAAATGATAGTATCATTATTATATTTTTTGGAAATATGTTCTAAATCAAGATTAAAACTATGGCCCTCCCCCAATATCTCAATATCACAAGCCTCATAAATCAATCTTAATTTTAGCCTGTTTATTAACGAATTTTCTGGAATGGTATATATCAGACAGCTCGTAGGATAATGTCTTTTTATTATGTTTATTACATCAAATGTCTTTCTAAAAAGAACATCGGTCAGAAGAATCTTCATCTCTTTAAGCATCGAAGGTTAACGAAATACCTATCAGCTATTAAATCCCAATTATAATAGGTTGAAATTCTATTTATCAATTCATTGGATCTTTTGTTACGATTGAACAAACTTAATTGCTCAATCTCCTTAAAACAATTAACAATATCATTACTATCTTTAAAATAGAACCCTAGTGAGCCAATAACTTCTTTATTAAAAACATTATCATGTGCGATTATCATATTTCCGGAACCCATGGCCTCCAATAAAGAAGGATTGGTTCCTCCTACAGAATGACCATGGAGATGTGCGAAACATGAGGTCCTTAAAGCCTTCAATTTTCGCTGGTCATAAACACCTCCAAAAAACCTAATATTTTCATTTTTAGATTTCAGCAGATTATTTACATAATCAGTTTGATCCAAATTACCAACAATGATTAATGGCTTTTCAAACTTGGATTTCATATAACCATCAATCATAATATGAATATTGTTTTCGGGAACCAATCTACTGACAATCAAATAATAATTATCATGTGTAATATTGTTTTCTTTCAAAAATGTGTAATCTCTGTACTCATTCAAATATGCGCCATACTCAATTAACCATATCTTTTTGGGCGCTATATTATATTTCTCAATCAGATGATTTCTAATTCCTATTGAATCTGCTATCAAAATGTCAGAAAATTTCACATCAAGATATTCAGATAGTCTCAAAAACATTTTTTTAAAAAAACCCCATTTTTTTCTTTTATATTCAATACCATCAGTATTGGTGATTATTACTGATTTGCCTTTCTTCATTATTGGATAAAATATCGCCGCACCTAATCCTGTCACAATTGTGATATCACATTCATTATGACTACATTTTAAACCTTCATAATAAAACTTTAATGGATTTTTGCTTTTGGTCGAATTCAAATAATCTAATTTAACACCCATATATTCCGCAGAATCATGACTATCTTTATCACAATAAACAATAACGTTCATCCCTTTTTGAACCAATCGTGGAGCTAACTCCTGGGCAAAGGTTTCAAAACCTCCATATTTTGCGGGAATTCCTCTGGTACCAACAATACCTATTTTCATAATGTGCGATAAAAATTTAAAGTTTGCTGCCCGATTTTAGTCCAATCAAATTTATTCTTAATTAATTTTCTTGAATTCAAGGTGGTTCTCAAAATATCCTTATGGTTCAATTTTAATATACTACTTGCAAGATTATCAGGATTTTCAGATTCAAATAAAAATCCATTTTCAAAATTTGTTATCAATTCAGTGAATGGATCAAGATTTGATGCAATAACAGTTCTTCCATATGACCAAGTGAGCAATAACACACCACTTTGATAAATACGTTTGTAGGGTAAAATAACTACATCCGCTTTCTTGTATAAGTCGGCCACTTCGTTGTCTTGAATAAATCTAAAATGCCTTTCAACATAATTGTCCAATCCTAAATCCATAACCATTTTTTCGTAGTGGTCTCCATCAGTTTTCCAAGGCCTCCCTGCAATCGTTAGTTTAAAATTTGCATTCTTTTTTACTACTATTACCAGAGCCTTCAGTAATATATCTAGCCCTTTCACTTCTTTAATTTGACCAAAAAACAGCAAATTCATTTTCTCTTTATTCTTTGGAATAGGAAGCATGGATACAAAATGCAAATAATTGCCGTGTGGGATGACTTCCAACTTGGGTAATGACAACTTCTTTTTTACTAATGCGGTTCTTGAAGCAAGATTATGAACTATGATACCATCAATAAAGAACATTGATAATCTCTCAATAAGTCTATTAGAGCTAACATGGAAAGAATTGACGTCATGAAGGGTAACCACTTTCCTCTGTTTAAAAAAAAAGGCAATCATCAAAACAGATAAGTTCAATAGCCCCAAATTGAAAAAATGTAAATGAAAAACATGACTGCCGTTCTTTCTGGAATTTTGAAAGGCTTTTATATACCCTCTAAAAAAAAAATAGCCTCTTCTCAAACCTTTTGCACACCATATATTTCCAAATGTCCTAAATAGAGATACATTCTTAAAATCTCTATGAATGGTATTGTTACACGTAAAATAATCTACAAGTACATCATTGCCTCCTAAACCTTGGGCCAAACCATAATCATAATAATCCATACCCCCATGCCCACCTACAGGGTCAATTAGACTAATTTTCATTTTTGATTACCTCTTGAAATTGCTTATAATCTGGTTCAATTAGTTTTTTCAGCAATTCTAATTCATTTCTTGGGATATTAATTTTTTCAGCCTCTCTATAAACTAAAGACTTTATAGTTGAAACCAAACTTTCAGGCATCAATATTTTTATCCGTTCTATTAACCCCCTATTCTTTTGCGCTAACTTACCTAAACTATTTATTGAAACTTTATTTTCATTAACTCGATGATTAAAATCTACTTTTATTGATTCTACATCTAAAAACTGAAAAATAGTATTAAACTTGACTTCGAAACGCTCCAATTCAATGATTAAAATGTCTTTTAGTTTAAAATATTGTCGATACTTCTTTAATTGTTCAAAGTATGCACTATTGGCAACATACTGCCTATAATGAAATGAATATGGATCTTCTAAATATTCTTGCAAAGGTCTATTTGCATAGCCCATTCTCTTATCCATGAGGTAGTGAGAATAAGCCCTTTTATAAGGATCCCTTACTAGCAGAATTATCTTGGCCTCTGGATTGAATTGTTTGACTTTAGACGGGACATCATCAAAAGTAAAATAGGATACACTGGCATCAACCAAATATTTCTGCCTTTTTGCACTTTTATAATAATTAAGATACTTATCCAAAGATTTAATTTTAAAATCTTTATAATAGGAAACCTTATTAAGTTGCTCGTACGAAAAATAATTTAACTCTTTAATTTTTGGAAAAAACAAATCAGGATGAACTTTTAATTTTTCATATAAAAACGTAGTACCACACTTTGGAGCACCAACGATAAACAAGTTCGGTTTTTTCAAAATCTTATGATTAGTTATTAGATAATTTTTTAAGCAAGCCATTTCGGCAAATCTGAATATCCGTTGTTGATCAAAAAATCCTTTAATTCATTATTTTTTGTATAGTAAAATAATTTTAGGTCATCTTTTGTACCATTATCAATATCTATATCTTGAATAGTGTTAAACTTAGAATACCATTTTTTTAAGAATGTTTTAATCATTCTATTATTTCTAAAAAAATATTCAAACTTCATATTAACAAAACTTCCTATTTTATGTAAATATTTATTCCCATGTCTATTTGTTTTATTTTCAACCTCAAAATTGTAATCCTGATAAAAATCAGAATCTACATCTATCCATTCACATATTGAAGTCAAAACTTCTCTGGGGTGAGCTATTATATCATCGAAAAAAAGCACCATAATTTTACCTTTGTGATTATCAATCCAATACCGCAAATAGTCTATATAAATACCTTCCCGCAAACCTCTGTAAAAAGGATCATCTTTATCCTGAAGCTTATAATTTTCTAAATTCTTAAAATAAAATTCTTTGAAAGTTGTATTCCTGGGAATTAGAAATTTACCTTCACAATGTTTATAATATGACAAAAATCGTTTTACCGGATCGCGTATTACAAACAAAATTTTAGGGTTTTTTAATTCACTAAATATTCTTTCAGCTATCTTTTCATTACCATATAAATAGCTGGGCGAAGCATCTAGCATGTACTTCGCACTAACAGGACAATGAGAGAAATAACTATAATAATGATCTAAACCTCTTGTAGTATTGTTATATCTTAAAGGGGTGTAGTGATGAATTTCTTTTTTAGTAGACCCACAGATTTCAGGATGGTCCATTAAATAAGAAAATAATGAGGTTGTTCCTGCCTTATGAACTCCTCCAATAATTAAATTTCGAGTCATATAATTATAACAAACGTTTTAATCAAAGATTTATTAAAGATAAACTCTTTTGTAACCTTCCCCTATTTAGGACACGCTAAATTCCACAGTTCTTGATTATTGACCTCCTCCCAAGACTAGGTGCCGGTCATAACGTCTGTCCCTACCTACAAAATTGTATGAATTGAAAAGTTCGAATAAGCAGACAAGAAAATAAAATGATTTATAATTATTTATCATATAACCAGTTAAAACAGAATAAGCAACAAAAAATAATAGCCCAAGAAGAACAAAAAAACCATATTGATTCAGTCTTTTAATTTTTAAATACTTCCAAATTAATTTTAACTGTAATAAAAAAATAATCATTCCTAAAATACCGAAGCTGTACAATACACCGTAAAGACCTATATCTAATGGATAAAAATAAATTCCAGCACCTATTACATTGTCTTTTTCACTGGCTCTAAAAAATCCATTTCCAAAAAAAGGATGTTCTTTAAAGCGTTCCAAAGCAAAGTCCATCTCAAAAATCCGTATGGCTGTTGATGGATCATTTATATTACTGGCATCCTCCTCAGTCACTATCTTAGCAGCTTCATAAAACCTATTTATAAGAGAATCTCCTTCGGTAGTATTAAAAAGAAAGATTGCCGTTAATACTATTGCAAATATCGCCGGCATTATTACTTTTATTTTTGATTTTGAATTTTTATTTTTTATAAACCCTACTCCTATAATAAGTAAAATCGTTAATAGGTTAAATCTTTGAATCTCATAAAAATGATTCCCTGCAAAAAATAGCAAAGAATACAATAAATACTCATAGTTACTTTTGTAAAGAAATTTTGAAAACCAAAAAATCGCAATAAGATTAATTAGTGTTTTATCTACCTTACCTGCATGTATACTAACGATTTTTCCTGTTAATTCCGATTCATTAATGAACTCAAAATTAGTTATTACCATGAGAGCTAATAAGATAAGTAATATCCAGCCTAATTTAATAATGATGGAAATGTATTTGGGAGGAGACAGCTTATATTTTCGAAAGAAATAAACGAACAATATTACACTCCCTGTATGATAAAATTTTACATTGGCAACAAAACCAGAAACTAAAGATTGTCCATAATGAATATAACAGGTAAAAATGGAAGTAAGCATTAACAAAATGGCAACTAAATACCAGAACCTTAGCCTTTTTGGAAATATCTTTAAATCTGTAATGAAAAAATAATGACCAATAGTACTTAAACCTACCAACGTGTATGATACTAATCGCGCTAATGGCGTCAAATTAAAGACATCTAAAATCAATATAGTAAGTATTATCAGAACAAAAAATACCCACTTTTTTTTGTTTATCATCAATTTAAATTAGATGCCCAATTTCAAAAAAGAGCATTAAATAACACAATTATTACTGTTGTCTTACATAATTAACAATGTATTTCACGGTATTTTCCAGCCAATAAATAAAGAAATACTTATTCCAAATTATAAATGAATAAATAGGATTAGGAAAGCAATATTTATCATAATTCAAAAACTTGATTTCATCTTTTAAATACCAGGAAATGAATTTATTGCGCATGATTACTTTGTTTGTTTTTGATTTTTTCCATTTGAATGCATTAATGTTAGATATGGGACTGAGGTTGTTTTTTTTCCATGGTTCAGACTCTAAAGCAAAATTTAGGTTTTTAGGCAAATAAAATGTATTCAAAATATCTGAATCAATGGACACATGTATGAAATTAGAAATTTTAGATAATTCTGCCATTGTTGTGTTTGTTAGATCCTCATACCTTATATGGAGGCATTTGTTTGATGAAATTGATTTAATAAATTGGACATTTTTTTTATACCCTTTTAACCATTTTAACATCTTTATTCTACCCCAATTCGCGTTAATAATCGAATTTATGACATCTCTGGGGTCCCGATATATGTTTAAAAGGATTGCATTTGGGAAATATCGATAAATTTGATTTACATACATAAAATGGGATGGTGTTTTTTCACCCCATCTTTTAACGCCTTGATCATTTGCTTTAGAAAGGCATATTTTTTCTAAAAAATCACCATTGCCAAAAACGTTATCTCTAAGTTCATTTATAAATTGATCTGATAATCCGAGTGCTCCCAGATAAGGGTTTTTATTGTAATCCGTATAAAATAATTGAAAATCTTTTTCATTCTTAAAACCCATTTTGTCCTCTAAAAGAAAAAAATGGGTTTCGCCTGGGAAATATATTTGTTCGGTGGCATTCAATAAATTAGAAAGTAATGTAGTTCCTGATCTTGGCATTCCGACAATAAAAACTGGTGCAGAACTCACTTTAATCTTTTTTCATTAAGTTATATCCAATTAATTCCAATGCCTGATAGGCTATTATACTATTGATAATCTGTATCCGATTAATTATAACACTAAATCTACTTTTCACAATAATTCAAAATTTAATTGGAGAAATATTTATTTTTTTCTTAACTACAAATAACTTAAACAGATTAGATATTGTTACAGTAATTGCAGTAGCTATTGCCGCACCTAAAGCACCATAATGTGTAATCAAAATAACATTCAATACAATATTTAAAAGAACTGCTATTATGGAAATATAGCCATGTACTTTTTCAAAACCACACATAACCAATAACATTCCTGAACATCCCGTGGCCATATTAAAAAACTGTCCAATAGCCAATACCACCAATATCCAATAGGCTTCCGTAAATTCGGAACCCCATAAGCCTAATAACCAATGTCCTACAATTAAAAATCCAAACAAAAATATAAGAGCTATAATGGATAATCCTTTGGTAACACGATTTACCATAATTTGCATTTCACTAATTTTGGTATCATTAAACAAACTTGCCAATTTAGGCGCAATAGCTGCATTAGTAACCTGTAAAAACAAGGAGGTTAAGAATGCCAAACGTGCTGCTACGCTATAAATACCCGCATCTTCAAGAGTACCTAAGGTACCCAACATAATAACGTCAGCATTTCTGGCAATCACTCCTGTTCCTGTTACCACTAACAAGGGTAAGGCCATTTTAAGCATGGGCTTCAGATTAAACTTCCCTTTACTTTTACTTTTAAAAGTGCCTTTCCATAACACCATCATTACAATTACCAAGAGCACACGACTTACCGCATATAACAATAAAACACTCACAGGCGTATAGCTGATATCAAATGCCCAATAGAGTAAAAGCCCAAGTCCAACCAATAGGATACTCAAGGTTTCGTTTACCAAATTGGCCTGCCATATTTTACCATAACCATTTAATGCGGCTCCAAAAACCCTGGAAAACGTTTGGGGAATAAGCATTACAAATACAATCAGTAATGGGATGTACAATTCTTGATTTCCGGACCACAACTTTAGAATTATAGGTAAAAGTAAAGCCGCAATACTAGCAATACCTATGGAAAGTAACCCATTAAAAATGAGACTTGTTCTTAAAGTAGAGGATATGCCAGAATCCTCCTTTTCCGCCTTAGCTATCGCAATAAATTTTATGATGACATTTTGAAACCCAAGTATGGTAAGGATTAACATAATCGTCCCCAACTGATTGGCAAAATTCACAATCCCTAAACCTTCGGGACCTAAGGTACGCCCCAGGAAAATGCTAATTAGTAATCCAACGATCATGCCTGCCACCTTTACCAGCATGGTTTTGGATGATTTTACCATCACCTCTAAGGTATGTATGTCTAATTTGGACTTAATCTTTTGTATCATTTTCTATAATGCAGTAAGTACCAATTCAAAAAGTTTTTTATTGATTCTATTCATAAGTTTGTAATAATATGAAGGTCTTAATAATTGGAATATTCTATATACTGGTTGAGAGACACTATGTCTCTTATTTTCAGGGATACTGACCAAAACTTTGAATTGTATAATTTGTATCATGGTATCCCAAGCTCTTAAAAACAGATAGTTCTTTAGTTGTTCATTGAGCAACACTTTTCGCATAAAAAAATAGCTCGATTGTCTAAAAGGCAGGCCGGAATATAAATCTTTTTTAGTGCCCCAATTTTCACGTAGCACAATTCCTTCATCATGTATTCTATAAATAACCGTTGGTTCATCATTACAAATAAAAAAGTAGTTATTTTGAGCAGCCTTTACCCACAATGGATAGTCTTCCATCATAGGAAAACGTTCATCAAACCCACCCAAATGAACCAATGCTTCCCGCCTAATAAAGGCAGAGGGTGCCGGCACAAAGCATTTCCTTAATATTATCCTTAAATGATTCTTTTTAGTCTTTAATAATTGAAATCCCTTGTTGAAATGGTTTGCAAGGTTTTCCCTTTTTTTGGTAAACTTCATTTTGCTAAAAAAGAAAGAGTGGGGACTATTTTTAACAAAATTTATGTTCCTTTCGATACAGGTATCCATCAAGATATCATCGCCGGCAATAAACTTTATCCATTCCCCTTTTGCCTCTTTTAAACCGCGATTGATATTCGGTGCAATCCCTGTATTATTTTCTACAGTAATACATTTTGCAGCCATAAATCTCTCCTTATTTTCGCTTAGCCATTCTTCGCAAATCTTTACCGTAGTATCCATTGAGCCATCATCAGTAATGATCAATTCTATATTATTATAGGTTTGTGCCTTGGCACTTTCCAGGGTTTCCAGCACATATTTGGATGAATTGTAGGTAATTACGATGACCGAAACCAATGGATCAGATGATTGCCTCCAGAATTCATCAACCTCAGATGTTCTATTACTATTAGGATTCATTATTTGTTAATCCGCTTTTTTAGAAAATCTTTTAAATCGATCCTTCTGTCCAATTCTACAATTGAAACCCAACCTGAAATTATAATAAATGGCAACCCAATTAGATACCCCCATGGGGTTGGAATAAATTTAATAATGAAAAAACAGATGATTGCCAATGAAAATTGCACTCCAAATATTCTATAAAAGTGGGTATGGAAACTAAATTTGTATTTATAATTGGCCAATATTAAAACCTGAATAAAATATAGCAGATACGATATTAAAAAGGAAATTCCCAAGCCTTCCAATCCCATTAAATAATACCCCAAAACATTGAGCCCTAAGCCATAAATAGTAGCGATCAGCTCGTTCCAAAAGAATAATTTAGAGGCCCCCTTGGCCAATAAAATAAAAGCAATTGACCAGCTGCCAGCCTTAAAAAACATTCCCAAAGCCATCCAATGCAACATGGCGTCGATGGATGCAAATTTTGTGGAATAAAGCAATATAACGATCCAATTAATAAATAGTAGAAATACAACCAGTATCGGAGCCAGGATCAAGATGGCAATTTCGGCCTGCTGGTTGATCATTACAGTTGCCTTTTTATTGTCGTAGGCAACTCCGGATAGCCTGGGATAATAATCGGTAGCCATTGCGGTAAAAACAAGCCCTACATAGGTGTTCATAATGGCGAACCCCGCGTTAAATAAACCTACATCTTCAATACCTCCGGTATTACTAATAAAAATCCGAATTAAATATAATGAGCCAACCACCAGTAAACCGCTTAAACTCAGCATAAAGCCCATTAGCATCATCCCTTTCCCCAAAACCCTGGTCTCTTTAAAAGAAACGTTTACTTTTTGAGTTTTTACCTGCTTGGAAAAGTACCTGGTAACACCCAGGGTGAGAAGGCTGGTTAAAATAATGGCAGGAACAATTCCTTCAATACCCAAGTAGTAATACAAAGGAATTGATACCAATAACCCTAAGGCTGAACCTTGCATGCTGGCACGGGCCAGAAACTTCAATTTCCGCATACCCTGCAGCAAAACATATTGCCCGCTTGTTAGCTGATTGAAAAGCAGGGCCATGGAAAGCCACAGAAAAGCAGTGGAATACTCCGTATTACCAAAAGCCAATTCACTTAGCCACGAGGCAAATACAAAAGTGATTAAGGCCCCTAAAATCCCTGTAAACCATACCAAACGGCGAACAACCACAACAACCCTGGCCATTCGAAGTTCATTCTTGCCTTCGTGCGCGGCAGCAATATCTTTTACCGAACTGACCCCTAGACCAAAGTTGGTCAATGAACCGACCAATTCAAGCGTGGAGGTTAACAGACCTGCGATCCCCATACCGCCCGGGCCCAATAAAATGGCAATTACCTTGGATCTTATGATGGCAATAATAATCTTGAATACCTGTACACCTCCAAAAACGGAGGTAGCCCTTAAAATTTGCCTATAACTGTCACTTTCTTTAATGGCACCGTCCTTAGCCATTATAACTATTTAGTGAATCAACCACCTGTTTTATTTTATTATCAGCCATACATGCACTTACTGGCAAACTCAATACCTCCTTATGTATTTGTTCGGTTATAGGAAAGCTCAACTGGTTAAACCTCCTATAAGCTATTTGTTTATAAGGAGGTATGGGGTAATGAATAAGCGTCTGTATGCCGTGCTCATGGAGGTATTCTTGCAATGCATCCCTATTCTTCGTACGTATAACAAACAAATGCCACACATGTCTTTCCCGCTGTACTGCTTCGGGCAATAGTATTGATGGGTTCGTAATGTGTTTCAAATAGTACCCAGCTACTTTTCTTCTGCCTGCAATATCTTCTTGTATGTGGTTCAATTTTACATTTAAAAAGGCTGCTTGTATTTCATCTAAGCGAGAATTAAGACCCCGGTATAGGTATTCATACTTCTTTTGGGAACCATAATTACGCAATGCAGAAATAGTTTTTGCCAATTGTTCATCATTTGTGGTAACTGCTCCCGCATCACCCAGGGCACCCAGGTTTTTAGCAGGGTAAAAACTATGTGCGGCCGCATCCCCAATGCCACCTGATACTCTACCGTTCCATAGGGCCCCATGCGATTGTGCAGCGTCCTCGATCAACTTCAAGTTGTACTTTTTACATAGCTCCAACATTTGTTGATCTATGGAAATCTGACCATACAAATGCACCGTTAGCACTGCCTTTGTTCTTTTGGTAATGGCTGCCTCAAACTTTGAGGAATCCAAATTAAAAGTCTTTGCATTCGGTTCTACAAATACGGGGATTAGTTCATTGTCTGAAATAGCCAGAATAGAGGCGATAAAGGTGTTTGCAGGGACTATAACCTCATCGCCTTTCTGAAGTACCCCCAATTCGATATACGCTTTAAATATTAAACGTAGTGCATCCAATCCGTTAGCAACGCCCAGAGCATAATTTGTTCCGCAAAAAGTTGCATATTTTTTTTCAAAAGCTTCAAGTTCTTTACCCAAAACGTACCAACCGGAATCTATAACCCTACTAGCAGCGGCTTTCAGCTCCTCCCGGTACTGGGCATTTATTTTTTGTAGATCCAAAAAATTTATGAGATCCATATTAATTATACTTCTATCCGATGTAAAACACTCCCATTCAACAGTATTTTAATTGGATGTTTCTAAAGGAAGCGAGTAAAAGTCTAGGGCAATTCCTCTGGCGCCCATTCGTTCCTTTTGTTGAATGAGGCCCCTGTTCAACTTTTTACCTTCATTTTCCGAGGAAATCCCAAAACTATAATACTCCCTTTCCATAAAAATCTTGTTGATTAAATTATGGTGCAAAAATTCTAAAGCTCCCATTTTTCTTCCTTCCTGGGAATTTGCCTGATATTGTACATGAATAACATTGTCATAATCATAAATTACGGCCCCAGCCAACAGTCTACCTTCTTTTCTGGCTTCAAATAATCTGATTTTTTCGGGAAAAAGCTTATTTAAATAGACTATTTCCTGCAGTGAATGCACTGGTTTTACATTAAATTTTGAAACGACTTCTGTTAACAAATCCCAATATTCAGTAAAATCATTATTCTCTAAAAAGTCAATTTTATCCCGGAAACATTTTTGTACAGCGCGTCTTTTAGATCGTAAAAATCGAATTCTATTATTTATCCGAATAACGGAAGAAATATCCCTTCTTATAAGCGATGCATTTAATCTATTTAAAGCATACAGATCTTCTTCTGACGGATAGCGATGAAATATATGGGCAGGTATTTTAAGGATGATTTTACTAAAACCCAATTTCGTATAGTATTCCATAATTAACTGAAATACCTCGAGGACTTTAGCCGTTTTAATCCCATAGCTCATGATCAGGGATCCAAAGGTTAAACCGCTATGTGAAATAATTTTATCTTCCTTTTCATTGGCAGGAAACAAAGCAATTACTTTATTCTTTTCAGCAACAATAACAGAATGATCTACGAATCTATCCGCATGATAATCCATATAATCCCTGTAAAATAGAAAAATTCCATTTTTAGAACTTTCAATAAAATTATCCCAAATTTCATGATCTTCTTTCGTGTATTTTTTTAATTCAATCATTTAAGATCTTCTAACACATTTTTGTCAGTTGTTAATAAAAGAACAACATATTTCCGAAGCCCTTTACCTGTCTTAACGCCCCCCAAATCTTCTTCGTCAAATCCCTTTTTCATTGCTTGGTTAACTCTAAATATGATTTATAGTCTCGTATGTAATCGCCTTCATCATATTTATGTGAAGCGATAACCAAACAAATTGCATCGGAAGAAAAATTTTCCAATTCACGCCATATTCCCGGTACAATATGAAGTGCCAAATTGGACCTGTTTAGGGTTATTATTCTATTATTTACTCCGTCATCGATGATTACGTCAAAACTTCCACTAACCGCCAGAATATATTGTTCGAGTTCATAATGGGCATGCCCACCGCGTTTCTCACCAGTTGGGACACCGTACAAATGATAAATTCTTTTTACTTCAAACGGAATGTTAAGGTCATCTTCAACCATGGTATTGTCACCAACAATGCTAGTAACTTTTGAAACTTCGATGGTAAAACACATATCGACCGTATTATCTTTTAGTCCCATTCCTTATCCTTTTAAAACTTTCAAAGTCTCTGATATAATCCGCTTCATTATACGAAATGGATGAAACAATTAAAGCAAATGCCTTAGCTGAGAAATTCTCCATTCTCCTCCAAATTAAGTTTGGGACAAGTAGCCCATAATCAGAGCTGTTTAAACTATATTTCATTTCTTTTCTACCGTCATTCAGCACAACATCAAAACTTCCGGAAAGAGTAACAATAAACTCAGTTGATCTTCTAAAAGCATGTTCCCCTCTAATCCCACCCTTAGGGACATCATTTATAAAATAGGTTCTTTTAATATCAAATGGAATCTGATTACTGTTTTCAAACCAAATTAAGTTTCCTCTGACATCCAGTATTTTTGAGAGTTCAATAATTTTGGGTTCTGGTTTTTGTAAACATCGTGCCAGGGAATCTTCCCAGGACGAAATTTTTATTCCATAAGTTTCTTTAATCTTCCTTTTGTTCAAAATACTGTAATGAGGCCTTTTTGCCCGAGTGGGAAATTCAGCGGTTTTGATGGGATTTACTTTTACGGCTATTTTTTTTAAGGCAAAAATGGCTTTTGCAAAATCGTACCAACTGGAAATACCTTCATTGGAATAGTGATAAATCTCTGTATCCTTATTTTTTATATTCGGAAGAATTTCCAGAATGGCTTTTGCCAGATCATTCGCGTAGGTGGGTGTACCTTTCTGATCAGCGATAACTTTAATCTCGCTTTTTTCCTGCCCCAACCGTAACATGGTCTTGACAAAATTGGACCCGTAAGAAGAGTATAACCAAGAAGTCCTAATAATAACAGAATTCGAGGGATTCACTTCCAATAGGGCCTTTTCCCCTTCCCATTTGCTCTTGCCATAGACCGTTTGGGGATTTGGGGTATCCGATTCGGTATAAGGGGTCTGGGCCGTACCTTCAAATACATAGTCCGTGGAGATATGAATCAATTTCATGTTGCTTTCCTTAGCCAGTTTTGCCAAATGCGCAACAGCCAAGTGATTTACGGCATACGCCGTTTCGGCATCGGTCTCGGCCCGGTCCACTGCCGTATAGGCGGCGGTATTGAGAATCACGTCCGGCTGGTGTTCCGCCACAAAACGGGTGACCGCCGCATGGTCCGTGATATCCAATTGGTCCTGGTCCGTAAAGACGAAGTCATGTTCACCATGGGTCTTGGACAGTTCCCTAAGTTCCATCCCCAATTGTCCATTGCCCCCCGTAATCCACAGTTTCCCCATGCTACTTATTTTTGGAATTCAAAATATTCCGCATCCTTAAAGCATGGGAAACTGGAATCCTTGACAGAGGTTTGAATCTGGTCCCAGGGCAGGCCCCAATCTATCCCCAACTCCGGGTCGTCAAAGGCAATGCCCCGTTCGCTATCCTTGTCGTAGTAGGCATCCACCTTATAGGCAAAAATGGCCGTTTTGCTCAATACCGCAAAGCCATGGGCAAAACCTTTGGGCACCAAAAGTTGCTGCTTGGATTCCGAATCTAGTTCCACCGCCACATGTTTTCCAAAGGTGGGGGAGCCTTGACGGATATCCAGGACCACGTCCAATACCCGGCCTTGGACCACACGTACCAACTTGGTCTGGGCATGGGGAGGCAATTGGCAGTGCAAACCCCGGAGCACCCCGTAGGCCGACTGGGATTCATTGTCCTGGCAAAAATCCAGGGAAACCCCCAAAAAGGCATCCAAGGCATCTTGGCGAAAGGTTTCCAAAAAATAGCCCCGTTCATCCCCCAAAACCTGGGGTTTACATAAAACCACATCGGGTATGGACAGCCGCTTAAAATCCATCCGCAGTTCCTTTTGCACGTTGGATCAAATATTGCCCGTAATTGTTCTTTTGTAGGGAGCTAGCCAATTTTAATAGCTGTTCCTTGGTAATGTAACCCATATCATAGGCAATCTCCTCCAGGCAGGCCACCTTGAGGCCCTGCCGGTGTTCCAGGGTCTTGATGTAGTTAGAGGCTTCCAGAAGGGATTCATGGGTACCCGTATCCAACCACGCAAAACCCCTGCCCATCAATTCCACCTGAAGTTGCTGCCGCGAAAGATAGGCCTGGTTTACCGAGGTAATCTCCAATTCGCCCCGCTCGCTGGGGGTGACCTGTTTGGCAATATCCACTACGGTATTTGGATAAAAATAGAGGCCTACCACGGCGTAATGGCTCTTTGGAATCTTTGGTTTTTCCTCGATGCTCAACACCTTCCCATCCGAATTAAATTCCACTACCCCATACCGATTGGGATCTTGTACATAATAACCAAAAACTGTGGCATCCCCTTTTTCACGAACACCCTTTACGGCCTTTGACAATAATTCCGTAAACCCATGGCCATAAAAAATGTTGTCTCCCAAGATCAAGCAGACATCATCATTGCCAATAAATTCCTCCCCAATAATAAAGGCCTGTGCCAGACCATCCGGTGAAGGCTGTTCCGCATAGGAAAACTGTAGCCCAATAGCCGAACCATCACCCAGAAGATGTTTGAAACGGGGCAAATCCACTGGAGTGGAAATAATCAAAATTTCCCGTATGCCGGCCAGCATTAGAGCCGATAAGGGGTAGTAAATCATGGGTTTGTCATGAATGGGCAATAGCTGTTTGGAAGTCCCTTTGGTCAAAGGATATAATCGAGTGCCAGACCCCCCGGCCAAAACTATTCCCTTCATGATTTCTGATATTGTGCTTTGTAATATTCCTGATAGGCCCCGGAGGTCACATGTTCCAACCACTCCCCATTGTCCAGATACCAGTCTATGGTCCTGGAAAGCCCTTCTTCAAAAGTAACACTGGGGTACCATCCCAACTCCCGGTTTATTTTGGAAGCGTCTATGGCATAGCGCAAATCATGACCGGGCCGATCCTTGACATAGGTAATCAATCTCTCGTTATATCCTGCCTCACGTCCCAATTTTTCATCCATCTGTCGGCACAACAACCGCACCAAGTCAATGTTTTTCCACTCATTGAACCCTCCGATATTGTAGGTTTCCTTGATTTTGCCCTTATGAAAGACCAGATCAATGGCTATGGCATGATCAACTACATAGAGCCAATCCCGAGTGTAGTTGCCATCCCCGTAAACGGGCAAGGGTCTTTCATGAATAACATTGTTAATGAACAGGGGTATCAGTTTTTCCGGAAATTGGTTTTGACCATAATTATTGGAGCAATTGGTAATGCTATAGGGCAGACCATAGGTCTCCCCATAGGCCCGTACAAAATGATCGGAACCTGCTTTGGAAGCCGAATACGGCGAATTGGGGCTGTAGGGACTGGTCTCTTTGAAAAAGCCATTTTCCGGTAATGACCCATATACCTCATCCGTACTGATATGATAAAAACGTTTGCCTTCCCAATTGTCTTTCCAGAGCGAGCAAAATGCATTTAGGAGCACTATGGTGCCCAAAATATTGGTTTTGGCGAAGGCCAGGGGATTATTGATCGATTTATCCACATGGGACTCTGCCGCCAAATGAATAACCCCATCAAATCGATACTCCTTAAAAATCGTTTCAATAAAATGGGTATCGGTAATATCACCATGTAGGAAAGTGTAGTTCTCCTTGTCCTCCACATCCTTTAGGTTTTCCAAATTACCCGCATAGGTCAGCGCGTCCAAATTGTAGACTTGGTATTCCGGATATCTGTTCACAAACCTTCTAACCGTATGTGAACCTATAAAGCCAGCTCCTCCCGTAATTAGAATACTCCTTTTGCCACTCATTTTTTTACGCTCCAATTTTGATTCCAAGTATTGGCATCCACATCTGCCCTATTCCATAATCTGTTTTTCGAATACATAATAGCAACCTCATTTTATTGTTTAAGCCCAATTCATAACGATAAAAATTGTTTTGGGAACAATTTAAGGTACCGTATCATTTCATTATGCAAGATAGTAGGATTTCCGTATTGCCACCTAATCGATGCTGTTTCGAATTTAGGGTTTGTATCCCTTAGGATTGCTTTCGCATTCTTCCGCCGGTTCTTTTTAAATCCATGGTCTTAACTTTTTTGGAATCCGACTTTCTGTCCGAAAGCAAATCCTGTCCTTTAAAATCTTTTGCCCCACTAATATAATGATTGGAGACAGGTAAATCCAATGAGGGAGGTTCATTATCCGCCGTAGATTTTTCCATTTGAAACGCCTCGGAAGTCTCAGGTACATTTGGGACGGATCCATGGTTTTCAATCGGAATTCCCGGTTCATTTTTTAAAATCCTGTCGTTATCCTTTATTTCGGGTAACTGAGGCCGGTGTTTCTCAAAAACCTTTAGAAATGGGGACAGATATAGGAACGAACCTAGCAAAACGCTAACAACGAGTTGAACATTGATATTCAAATCGCCCATTAAAAACACCAGACCAATAATACAAAGGTTACAAACACAAACAATTAGCGTAGCTTGCTCGTGGGCATTGCCCAAATCCAAAAGGCGATGGTGGATATGGTTGCGATCGGCACTGAACGGACTGCGTCTTTGCCAAACCCGAATGCTAAAAACCCGTAAGGTGTCCAATAATGGATAGGACAAAATGGCCAAAAGCAATATAGGTGCATTTGGAACAGCCATGGATGCCAAGGCATTTTCGTTGACCCCTAGAAAAGCAACTCCTTGATAGGTCAATAAAAAACCGATCAACAAGGAACCCGAATCACCCATAAAAAGCTTTTGGGTATTGGATAGGTTATAATACAAAAAACCGATTACGGAGCCTGTTAAAGCAAAGGAAACCAAGGATAAGAGGTACTGCTCATTAAGCAAAAAGAAAATACCGAAGGTAACACTGGACAGGATGGCTATAGATCCGGCCAGACCATCGATACCGTCAATCAGGTTAACTGCGTTGATGACCAAAATAAATACAAAAAAGGTGAAACCTACAGAAACCCAATACGGTAACTCCCCAACCCCCAATAGTCCTTGAAAATGGGTAATCCGGACATCGGATAAAAAAATCACCATACTGGCCGCCAAAAGCTGGCCTACCAATTTTTTCTTGGGGGACATGAGCACCAGATCGTCCTTGACCCCCATAATCAGCAAAAGTAGGGTAGCCGCCAATAGCGACACTAATTTTAGTAGTTCCGGTCGGGACAAATCAGCCAGAACGCCCAATAACATAATGGTGAGGGAAAAAACAATAAACAAACCCATACCTCCCAAGGTAGGTACCTTGTTCGCATGTGCACTCCGTTCATCCGGGTCATCCATCAATCCTTTCCGATTCACCACATAGATAATAATGGGATACAATCGAAAGGAAATCAATAGCGTTGCCGCCACCGAACATGTTATTAAAAAATAAAGATTGTCAAATAAATAGGAAATTTGGGCCATAATTTGTGGGGGTTATAGCAGTTTTAATCAAAATTTTCCTTGTTCTTCGCTGAAATTGACCCCGTTCCCTGACCGTACTACGCACTTTTCTAAATCGAATCGCAATAGTCATCATAATGTAAACTTGGGGCATTCAACATAATGTTTAGATAAAAGTAGTATTATTTACACTTTCTGAGCTACAAACTATCATGCATTTGAACGATTTTTCTCGAAATACAATTTTGAACCCATATTTAAACGAAATCTAAGACGAGATATCCATTTTTTTCTATTATTGATAAAATAGTTATCAAAAAGTTATGAAAAGGCTTGCAATTAGTTATATTTCGGTCTATTATCCCATTAATTTGAGAAAATAATCCTTGTCGAGTCCTTTAAATGGCATGCTTCCCAGCTATTCAACATAAAAAATTCCTCAATCAATTCGTGTACCATTCTAAAAGCAGTTAAATATGGGAAGGGTGTTCTTACGAAAACAAAACAGTTTTCTATGGAACCGTCAATACGCCTACCTCCCCAAATGAAGTCCTAAAGTCGGGGTTGTCTACCTTCAGTCCCTTTAACTTAATGTACCTCGCCTTTGTGGTCTTGAAATTTACCCGCTGCTCGATACGATTATTGACCACATTGCCGAATTCCCCTGTGGCGGTAATTTTCCAGTTTGCATTGTCCCTACTCGTAGCGAATTCATAGGCCGTAATGATACCAAAAGGATACCGTTCCTGGATGGGCCAATAGGTAAAACCGGTCAAGTCATATACTTTCCCCAGATCGATAACAATTTCCTGAGGAGCGTCCACACCTTCGTCCGTGGCCCAAAAGGTGTCGGGGTCGTCATCAATACCGGCACTAGCTTGGCCCAGATCTCCCGATGAGACCCGGACTATTTTCCAATCCTTTTTAGCGATATCAAAACGCTTTACCGAAGCGACGGAATGTTCTCCAGTGCTGGGATCAACTGTCATTGCCTTGATAGAAGCAGGGGAATTCAAAAGAAATGAATCGGAATATTTTGGGGAAGTTGTAGAAGGTTCTCTTCCATCCAATGTATAGTGAATCTCGACGGCACTGTCCGGGACTTTAAGGGTAACCAGACCCTGCCGGTCTCTTTTGATCTCTGGTGGCACCAAAAGATTCGGTGCGCGATACAATTCCAGATTCGCGATGGCCAACGGTCCCTTGGCCTCCAAGAAATTAACTCGAATTCCCGTTGCCTGCACCGTTTCAAAGCGCAGGATGCGTTTGTACCCTATAGTGGTTTGCCTATCCATTTCGACCCACCCTCCATCAATCTCCGCCTCCAAGCTAAAATCTTGTACACGTTGGCCCAAGGGAATGTACTCCTGAAGCAAAATTCGATTCACTTCGGTCGGTTTGTCAAACGTAAGGGTAAGGGATGCACTAGCAACACCGTCATTGGTGGACCAAAAGGTTTCCGGATTACCATCAACGGTCTTTTCCACAGAAAACTCGGAACCATTTTCGCGTTCGTCGGTGGCCGATATTTTTAGGTCTTTGGCAAGATCATTCGCAAAATCCTTGTCCAGTTGATTACGAAGGGCCATTAATTGCCGTACATCTGTCTCATGGACAAGACCTCTGGTATCTACGGGAAGGTTCAATAATAGGGAGGCGTTCCTTCCAACCGATTTATAGTAAATGTCCAGCAAATGAGGTAAACCCTTTACCTGATGGTCCTCCCTTGGATGATAATACCACCCCGGGCGGATGGAAACATCGGCCTCGGCGGGCAACCAATGTGTCCCGTCCTCATGGCCGGAGCGCAATTCCTTGTACCGGGGCCAGCCCGGGTAAATCTCGTCACGTCGCATGATGCTCCAATTGGTCTCATTGGCCCAACCTTCCTCATTGCCCACCCAACGGATATCGGGACCTCCATCGCTAAAAATAACCGCATCCGGCTGTAGTTCCCTGACTATAGCCATGGCCTTGTCCCACTGGTAGTAGGTCTTATTGTCTATTTTACGGGTTTCATTGGCACCACCATAAAAACCCGAGCCTCCGTTGGCACCGTCGAACCAAACTTCGAAAACCGGACCATAGTCGGTCAGTAGTTCGCGTAGTTGCTCATGGAAAATCTTTACGTATTCCGGTTTACCGTAGTCCGCATGATTTCGGTCCCAGGGGGATAGGTATACCCCAAACTTAAGGCCGTAGGCCTTACAGGCTTCGGAAAGATCTTTTAATAGATCGCCCCGACCATTTTTCCAAGGGGAATTCACAACGGAATGTTCCGTGGTTTTGGTAGGCCACAAACAAAAGCCATCATGATGTTTGGCCGTAATAATGATACCCTTCATCCCTGCCTGCTTGGCCACTTTGGCCCATTGCATGGCATCCAATTCCGAAGGGTCGAACTGTGTGGGGGATTCACCCCCTGTGCCCCACTCCATGTCGGTAAAGGTGTTCATATTGAAATGGATAAAGGCATAGTACTCCAAATTTTGCCAGGCCAATTGCCGTTCGGAAGGGGTGGGGCCTACCGGAGTCGGCGGCTGTACCCTGGAGCATGAAATTGCCCCGACCCAAACCACAAGCAACAAAAATTGATATAGTTTCATATTCATCTCTTTAACGTATTACGAACCATGTGGATGATGTTGCCGGAATGGCAACTTCCAGGGTAACATCAAAGTTTCTATCCAGTTCATATCTTTTTTCTATTCCGTCCTTATCCAGTACAGCGGCATAATCCATTAAGCCCGTGTAGTATAGTGGTATGGTTATTTTCTCCTTGATATCCTTTGTGGTCGGGTTGAACAACAGTACGAACCCCTTATGTTCCCCTTTTGGGTCAACGTGCATAAAACCGTCCCATGATCTGCCATCAGGTCTTCTCAAATGAATGAGATCTGCATTGAGAATTTTACGATACTTTTTGTAATGACGGATCTGATCTATGACCAGCGATTTGGTAGCCTCGGTATCATAAAGCCGGGGCCCACGATAGCAGGCCTGTACACCGGATCCATAATTCTGGACCATGTGGGCCTTGTAGGCGGGCAAATGATCTTTTAAAGGTTCCAAAGTAGCGGCGGCACCACCCCCGTGATACTCGGTGAGCGGAACAAAGGTCCATGCCATAGAAGGGGCCTTTTCCCAAGTACCGTCATAAATGTTCTGTCTTCCCAAAACCAGTTGTTGCGCCCGGGGTAAAGACCAATTGACCTCTCGATATCCAATACCACATTTGTTGGATCCCTGCAAAAAGTAGAAGTCGGGCGCATTGAGGTAAATGTCCCTTTCCCGCAGCCAATGATAAAATGCTTTGGTCATGCTCCATTGCTGCCATTGTGAATCTTCGTATCCTTTGTGGAATTTATGTGTAGTAGAGGCACAATAATCCCCGGGGTAAGGACCGTCGTGCTCCAAAAGATCAAAGCCTGTACGCTCCAAAAAATATTTGATCTTCTCCAAATAATCGTATCCCCATTCCGAGGCCAGACAAGGGGCATTTCCAAATTTGGCTCCACCTGGTTTTCCTGTTTTCTTATCGATTACATCAACGGAATCCGCGATTTTTCTGCTGGAAAACAAGGAATACCCTCCCAATTCAATTCCCTTGCCATGGGCATAATCCGCTAAGGCCTTGAATTTTACAATATTCTCCGGACTGTTGTCCTCCATATCCAAGCCACTGCCAAAACTCAGAATTACCATTTCATAACCCGTGGCCTTACATTGATCTATGGCTCCCTTTACCTCATCCTCATCCGTAGTGGTCAAGTGCATAAAAATAGGATTCTCCGTAGACCAAGGTGCGAGCAGGCGATACATTTTTCGCATAGCCAAGGTATTTCGTTCCCGATCATTTCCATCCAATAACAATTCGTAGGTACAGAAACTTTCAAAGGTGGCCCCTTTTTTTAAATCGATATTCGGCCCAACAGGCAATCGACTGACCAACAAACACGGGGTCTCCATTTTCCAATTGACCTGGGAGGTATAGGTGGAGTCGGTTTCCCAAAAGGTGGTCACATTGGATTCCCCCGAGGTAAATCCTCCAAAGGCATAATCGCTTTCAACATGTAGATTCGGGCGTTTCCAAGTATTTGGGGTCTCTACCGGATTTTCAACTTCCGGATAGGCCAAAAGCTCACTTTTAAAACTATTCAAGTTCAAGGTTTCCAAAGAATTGTTTTGAACAACGATCCATTTTGAAATCAGGGGAATACCGTCGTAGATTTCATAGTGTACCTTCACCATCACCCCTTCCAACTCCGGAGAAGTATGTTGAAACCTCAACGTCAACTCTTTTCCAGTCGGAACAATTTTCTCCGCCATATGAAGGCGTTTCTTGCCACTCCATTTTAATTTAGGTCTTATCGGCCGAATCGCATAATCCAGATATTGAAATGCATCTGGATCAGAATTTAAATCGTTCAGCCATTCCTCCATAAGGTAACCGTGCTCCCTTAGACCATATAATCCGCCAATCGGATACGTTTTTCCATTTAGGGTAACCTCTGCTTCCGGTAGTAGGCTTCTGAGCATAGTCTCACCGGTAACGTGATTTTTGAATTCCACTGTGGCTGCATTCGGCGCCCATTTAATTTCACGACGCACCAGCCCATTGTCCAAAATAATACGGTCCGTCTTTGTAAATATTTCAGCGGTATAGTCAGTATTATCAATAAGCCAATCCTTGGATTTTGTTTTATCCTGGCCATAGCCGACTGAGGAAGCGACCCAGAACGCCCCAAGTAACAAAAAACAGGTTTTATTCATGCTGTAGTAGTTCAATCGGATATTCTACCTGTTCCCCTGTTTTTTTGTCAATGGGCATTTGGGCTTGAACGGATTTCAAGTGATTCGTCAATGTCCCCGCCAATTCCCTGGCCTTTTCGGGATTCTCATCGAACACGTTTTTGGTTTCCCCAATATCCTGGTTTAAATTGAACAGTTCCATTCGCCGATCCGCATGGAAGTAGACAAATTTCCAATCCCCCTTGCGTACCGCACTGGCCGCGCCAATACCCGGACCGTCCGGACCCCATTCGTTGGGGTAGTGCCAATATAAGGGGCGGACTCCCTTGTATTCCCGTTCTCCTACCAAGACTTCTACAAAGCTTTCACCATCGATTTTCTGTACCGTTTGTAGACTGTCAATTTGGGCCATTTCCAGGATAGTGGGATAAAAATCCTCAATGATGACCTGATAGTCCGTTTTGGATCCAGGCTCTGTTCTCCCCGGCCATTTGACCAGCATGGGTTCCCGGATGCCTCCTTCGTACATGGAACCTTTACCGCTCGCCAAAGGTTTGTTATGGGTATGGCGTTCACCGCCACGGGCATGCGCACTCAATCCACCGTTATCCGACATAAAAAGGATTATGGTATTTTCCTCCAGTCCTTTTAGCTCCAAGTAGTCCATGATATCGCCTAAACTCTTGTCCATTCCCTCGACCATGGAAGCATATTTCGCCTCAATGGAATCCAGTCCTTTTTCCAAATACTTCTGCATAAAGCGTTGATCGGCCATAATCGGGGTATGTACGGCATAATGGGACATGTAGAGGAAGAAAGGCTGCCGTGTGGCCGCAACGGAATCAATGGCCTTCAAAGCTTCTAGGGTGATAGCTTCCGTTAAATGGATATCCTTGCCATGATAGGCTTCCAGGCCGGGAACCGCCCAAACTTCCTTACCCTTCTTCCCATTGCCAAAATTTTCGGTGCCCCAATAGCTTTCAGGGGCGCCGGCGGCATGGCCTGCAATATTGACATCAAATCCTAAATTTAAAGGTTCCTCTCCCGGTGTCCCAATCGCTCCTAAATGTGCCTTGCCCGCGTGAATCGTAAAATACCCCTGATCGTGCAAAGCTTGAGGCAGGGGCATTGCATGTACGGCAAGACTATCTCCTGAAACCGGGCTCATACCGTTGACATTCCAATAGGGAAAAATTAAGTCGGGATGATTCTTTTCCATTCGCTTTATGGAGTCCTTTTCCAACGTCCAATTGGTTACCCGATGTCTGGCTGCGTTCATCCCCGTCATCAGGCTAATACGGGTGGGCGAGCAAACCGGGGTGGCATAGGCCTGGGTAAACTTCATCCCGTCCCGCGCCAAACGTTCCATACTGGGAGTTCTATACCGGGCGTTAAAGGGGGTGCTTTGCTTCCAAAAAGGAACCGAAGTATCCTGCCAGCCCATATCATCAACCAAAAACAACACAATGTTTGGAGGGGTCTCGGACAACTCTTCGGATTCACAGGAAGCTAGGATCAAGGATAAAAACCCGAAATATAAAAGTACTTTACGAATCATTGTTTTTTTATCTCGATTTACGGTTCCGGAATCCCAAATGAGGCGTCTACGGATAACGGATTCCACAATTCGCCTTTTAAGTCCCGCGGTGCATTGGGTTGTTTTTCTCCCGGAGTACTCCTTCCATTCTCGATATAGGATACCATAAGCTTCTGCAATTCTTCCGCTTTTTCCGGATGATCCGGATATAGGTTTTGTTGTTCGGAAGCATCCTCCGCTAGGTTGTACAACTGAAATTTGGGTAATTCATCAATCCCTTTAGAATCGGGTTTGGGGTCGCTCCAGCCTCCCGATCCGGGGCAAAAAATGAGTTTCCAATCCCCTTTTCGGATGGCAAAACTTCCATTTACGGAATGGTGTACCGTAGCTTCCCGACCATGTGCGTTGTCGTTGGACTTCAACAGAGGCATGAGGGAAAAACTATCTTCCCCCTCATCGGCACCAAGGGGTACCTCAATCAAATCGGCACAGGTAGCCAATAAATCGGTATGGCAAATCGTTCTGTCCGAAACGGAACCAGGAGCAACATGACCCGGCCATTTTACAATAAAGGGTACTCGGTGCCCTCCTTCATAAATATCCGCTTTATGACCGCGATATATATAACTGGGATCATGCCCAAATTCTGCTAAAATCTCGTAATCCGCTTGTGGCGAACAACCGTTATCGCTCGTAAAAACAATCATGGTATTGTCTTCAATCCCGGATTCGGTGAGTGCCTTCATTAACTGTCCCACGTAATCGTCAATCATCATAACAAAGTCGGCATATGGATTTAACCCACTTTTTCCCAACCATTCCTTGGTGGGCAAAATGGGGGTATGCGGGGAAGGTAAGGCCAGGTAAAGGAAAAAAGGGTTGTCATCCGAAGACCTGTCCTTTACATAATCGATGGATCTTTGGAAAAAATTGGGCGTCACCTCTTCATGGACAAAATCGGAAGCCGTAGGTCCCTTTCGCCACCAGGTATATTTTCCGGTATCTTCGGTTACCCCATCAACTTTTGAAGTAATTTTTCCATTCTCCACATAGACGTAAGGGGCCATGTCCAAGGAACCCGAATGCCCATAGGCATAATCAAAACCCAAATCATTGGGAGTATGCGTCACAGTTTTGGTAAAATCCAGATTATCAAAATCCTCAGGGTTCCAACCGTCGCCTCCAATGTTATTGGAATCCTTTACCGCCCAATTCCAACCCAAATGCCATTTTCCAATAAATGCGGTTTCATAGCCTCCCTTTTTTAAGAGCGATGCCACCGAAGTCCTGTTCTTCGGGATCAAGGCATTGGATTTACCGGTCAACACCCCTTGTTTTAAAGGGCTACGCCAGCTATAGCGGCCTGTAAGGATTCCGTATCGTGTGGGTGTACAAACCGCGGACGGGCTATGTGCATCCGTAAATTTCATGCCTCCCTGCGCCAGCTTGTCAATATTGGGGGTCTTTATCTTCCCGTCCGGATTGAAGGCCCCAATGTCGCCATATCCCAAATCGTCCGCCAGGATATAAATGATATTGGGTCGCTTTTTCAGGTTTTCGGCGATAGGTTCCGGTTTTTCCTTACAAGCGATGGAACAGAACAGCAACCCAAGGCATCCCACTCCAAGGATACTGTATTTTTTTAAATTCATCTGTGTTGGATTTGGCTTAAAAATACACAAACATTGTATATCATTCCGTTTTTACTAAAGGTACCTATCAAAAAAAGGAGGGTATCCAAAAATAGGATACCCTTCTCAATTTGAAAATACTGAATAAGTTATCTCTTGGGTGAAGCACAGAAAGTGTTTTATTATTCTTCGTCAAAAACGCGGCGACCTCAATTTCACTTGCTCCGTGGTCTAACGCACGATCAACTCTCCCACGCTTGCAGCGAGATAACCACCTATGGCACCCAGGATATTAAGTGTACAATGAATGGCTATCCCGAGATATACGTTCTTCTTTTTCCAGACCACATAGCTGATTATAATACCTACCCCGATAATGCCGAGATAATTATGGGGTTGCCAGAAGTGATAGAGTCCGAATAGGACTCCGTTGAGTATGGGAGCCCATTTTTTAAGATAGGCCATTCTAGGCAGGAGATATCCCCTAAAGAAAAGTTCCTCAACTACCGGCCCTACAATGCCGTCGATAAAAATACCTATTAGGAAAACCTTGGCGATCAAATCCATATCGGAGGTACCGAAGCCTGGATCAAAATACCATTGCGGCAACCAATGGAACACACGATCCTTTAGAAATAATCCCAAGGGGTACAGGGGCACATAAATTAAGGTACATCCCAAAATACCGATAAGTGTCCATTTGATATACTGCCCCGTTGAAAGCTTTTGTGTAAAGGCAATGACATTTTTTAGGGAGAATTTTCCGTTCAGTCGATATCCCTTATGGGTCAAATGGGCCATACCGATGGGTGCCAATACAAAAACTTCCACGAACAAAAGGGCGGTCAATCCCGGATAGCCCAGATCTACGAGATATTTGCTAATGAGAATGTATACCCAGGTTATGGCGATACCCGGATAAAAATGGTACCACAATTGTCTTTTTAAGGTAATCTGGTCTTCGTTTACATCGAATACTTTTTCCATGATACTTGTTTTATGGTTTCACCACAAATTTTAAACATGGAAAGGAGTCCGGCGACCGATTGAACGAAGTCGAACCCTTTTTTATAAGTTCGAGTTTGCACCTGTAGAAAGTTGAACGCTAGGCATTCAGCTTTAAGAACTCGGATGGCGTAAGACCCGTTTTTTTCTTGAATTGGGTATTAAACGAGGATTTAGAATTGAAGCCTACCTCGTACATCACCTCCAGCACCGTAAGTTTGGGATCCTTGCGTTCCCTGAATATTCTTTTTGCCTCGGCTATACGATGGGTGTTGATGAGGTCAAAAAAACTATGGCCCATTCTATCATTGATAACTTGGGACACTTTTCTACTGGTACTGCCTATGGCCTCGGAAAGATGACCCAAGGTAAGGTCCGATTCCATGAACAAACGCTTCTCTTTTAGAGCCTCTTGAATTTTGGTAAAAATCTCTTCAGACTCGTTAGAATCCAGCAGGATTCCCGAATTCCTTTTCACTCCCTCCGATTTGGGAACAATAAAGGGTTCGTCCAGGGCATTGAGAATCAGTCTTACTATAAATAGGCAGACCAATATCAATACGATAATCAGACTTATTTCGAAATACGTTTTTAGGGAGCTGTATTGAAATATTCCATTCACTATAGAAATCAGAAGAACAACGATAAGGGCATTCAACAATTTATCCAGCCAAACCAAATACCGTTGGGAATAGTACCATTCCACATCCTTGGTTACGCTCTTGATCTCTTTTTTGGAAATATGGATATAATAGAAAAGGTGAATATACACCAATGCGAAGCCCGCTAGAGACCGAAAATCCTGTTCCATACCTACGATACTGTTCAATATTTCCAGTTTCTTGTCCACAGGATGCACATGGTACACCAGTACCATGGCCAGAATCCCGACGAAAAAGGGAATCAAATGGAATAACTGGAGAGAATTCAATGTTTTCTTGGGCGATGTAAGCTGAAGGGTATAGAAATACAACAAAGGGCCATATAACAAAATAAAAGGTTCCGCCCATAAAGCAAAATGTGGATAGTTGAGGTAAAAACCTTTAAGCAACAGCACACCATCCAAAAAATCCAGCGCCCATAGCAAAAAAAATAGGCCCAGAAGTCCATTGGCCTTTCCATTCCCTTTTTTCGTGACCAAAAGAAAGAGCCCCAATAAGGTAAAAAGGGTAACGGAAATTATGGTAAGTACAAGAATTAGGTCCATGTCCGGAAAGTACTTCGTAACCTAACAAATGTAAAAAATGATTTTTGTGTGCGGGTAGATGTGGGGAAAATCGACTATTTTTAGGGATTCAATCCCCTAGGGAAATTCATATGGGATAACCGCCCGACAACCTCTGGAAGACTGGACACCAGCACTCCTAAAAATGGGGAATTTGTACTAATAATCGCAAGTTGTGTATACCGTAATAGACATAGAAACGACCGGGAACGGGATAAAGGGAAACAGGGTCACCGAGATTTCCATCTTCAAATATGACGGTTATGCCATTGTGGACGAGTTTACCTCCTTGATAAATCCGAAATGTGAGATTCCTTATTTCATTACGGGACTGACCGGAATTGACAATCAAATGGTGCGCGATGCGCCTACTTTTGAAGCTTTGGCCCCTGTTATCCTAGAATTTACGAAAGATTGCATTTTTGTGGCCCATAGCGTTAACTTCGATTATAATGTCCTTAAGAACGAGTTCAAGGAAATTGGTCTGGATTTTGTTCGAAAGAAGTTATGTACGGTACGCCTATCCAGAAGACTCTTTCCCGGTTACCACTCCTATAGCTTGGGAAAGCTATGTACTTCGCTCGATATACCTCTAAAAGATAGGCACAGGGCGCGAGGAGATGCCCATGCCACGGTATTGTTGTTCCAAAAACTGTTACGAGCCCAGGGAGCGGAAAAGGTCTTTAAAGCATTCCTCAACGCCCGCTCACAGGAAGCTACCCTGCCCCCATCCCTTCCCAAGGACGTTTTTGAAAATTTGCCTACCAAACCCGGTATCTACTATTTTAAAAATGCCAAAGGGAAAATTATCTATGTCGGGAAGGCCATAAATATCAAAAAAAGGGTATTGAGCCATTTTTATGACAAGGCCGACAAAGAGGTACAAATGTGCCGGGAGACCAACCACATCGATTTTGAACTTTCCGGTGGTAATCTTTTAGCGCTCCTTATGGAATCTGCCGCCATCAAAAAACATTATCCGGAATACAACCGATCTCAAAAACGAAATTTACGCCCTTATGGCATTTTTTGTTATGAAGACCGGAAAGGTATCCTGCATCTCGCCTTTAATCATCTGAAGATGGCGCCGAATGCCTTAGCCACTTTTTACAGTCCGACAAATTGTAGATTGTATTTGGAGGAATTGTGCAAGACCTTTGGCCTTTGTCCCAAGTATTGCCATTTGCAAGAAAATGTGAAAACTTGTAATCACTATCGTGTTTCCTCCTGTGAAGGGGTATGTCGGGGAACGGAGTCCATATCCGCATACAACGAAAAGGTACAACTGGCCATTGCACATATCACTTCCAAAAAAACGGACTTTATTATCAAACAAAAAGGTAGGACCGCAACGGAGGATGCATTTGTTTTGGTACGCAACGACATCTATTTGGGTTATGGGTTTATAGAAAAGGAGGTTGATATAAGTTCGTTCGAGGATTTGGAGACCTTCCTATTGCCTCAAAAAGACACCGTGGAAGTTCAGGGTATCCTTACGTCCTTTCTGAATAAAACGGAGGAAAAAATATTGGTGGAATCGTATTTCACGGATAGTATCCGTATCTAATCTTCCATTTTTCGGTACATGCGAATTATGAAAAGAAGCCATACCATAAATATGATGGCTACAAAAATGGAATATATCAAAATAAAATCCACTACTTTTTATACTTTAAATAATTCATAAAACCCAAAATGGTCGGTGCCCAAAACGCTACGAAAATGGCATCCATTTTTTTTCCGCTTAGAAATAGATATTCCGAGACAACGATAATGGAAAGTACTACCAGAAGTAAGATACAATTCATTACCCCTACTCGTTCAATAAAATTTTTAAACATTCAAGTAAAGTAATTCTTGTTAAATATACGTATTAGTTTGCTCTGATTTTCCTAAAATATTAAGATTTTATTAACATTTATAGGATTCGGAAAGATACGGATTAAGAATTAATACATTCGTATCAAAAGCAATGAAATGCTTATAAAATGTGATACCGTAGGAAGGAGAAAAGCAAAAAAAGGGAATCAGGTTTGGGTTTCATCCTTTTTGCCACTGTTCATAAAACTGACCAATATCGCTATCAAAGCAATGACCACAAGGGCAAAAACCCCGATCATTACAATGCCATTGCTCCAATTCACCAAGGGAAGTAATGTTTGCATTTTTTAAAGGTTTGATGATTTTGAGGCAAAAATAAATTTTAGGAATTTCTCAAAACATGATATAAATCAATAAACCGGAATTTCCCTAAAATCCTATGACCTATTTTAGCAGACTATTTTTTAAGGCCACAGGTATTTAAACCAAAGATGCCATATAATGGGCAAAAACTAACTAGGCTGGTCAAAACAAAAATGGCCGCCAACACCAATAGGATATAGGAAAATGTTCCCTGCACTACTTCAAAATAGACCAAAAGTCCGGCCACCACGGCCAATAGAATACGAACAACCTTATCGGTACCTCCCATATTTTTTTTCATGTGTTTAAAATTTTTAACTAACTGTAAATAATCTATCTAAAAATTTAAGAACCCATGCGACCACTCGTTGCACTCGTTCTCTCATAAATTTATTTTAATCATTCCGATATATATAACTTTTGATTAAAAAAATTTATGTTCGTTTCATCTCAAATTGTTTTTTTTATTGATTCAACTACGAATACTATTGCGGTAACGATACCGACACATATAAGGCAAACCAAAAAAAATTTACCGGCTTTGCTCAATTTCATGGACACGAAGTTATAGACACCGCTCAGGGAATGCCATGATGTTCATCATGCCATACCTAAAAACAAACTAAAGCGTTGTAGGACAAACATAATCGGTTACGGCGGCACCTTCCTTTTTTAGTGCCCCAAATCCGCCAGCTATATCTATCAGATTATGGATGCCCCTACTTTTTAGAATCGATGCCGCAATTACCGAACGATACCCGCCTGCACAGTGCACATAGAATGTCTCTTCCCCAGGAAACTTGGCCATGTGGTCATTAAGAAAATCCAAGGGTGTATTTTCCGCATTCAATAGATGTTCCGATTTAAATTCGCTCTCCTTACGGACATCAAAGACAGGAACCTTGTTGTCTTCAAGGCTTTCCTTTACAATATCAGCGGATACGGAAACAATGGTATCGAACTCTTTTTGGGCCTTTTTCCATGCTTCAAAGCCGCCATCCAAGTAACCCAAGGTCTTATCAAAGCCCACGCGGGATAAACGCGTAACGGTTTCTTCCTCTTTGCCCTCAGGGGTCAATAGGAGAATGGGCTGTGCGGTATCCGCTATCAAAGCCCCTACCCATGGAGCAAAATCTCCATTTAACCCAATAAATATGGAACGAGGAATGTGTCCCTTTACGTACTCATCTTGATGACGTACGTCCAAAACTATGGCCCCGGTTTCATTGGCCGCAGTCTCAAAGGCATCCGGTGAAAGCGCATTGGTACCCCGTTCCAGAACGTCATCAATATCCTCATACCCTTCCTTGTTCATCCTTACGTTATGGGGAAAGTATTTTGGCGGAGGAAGCAATCCTTCCGTTACCTCATCAATAAATTCTTCCCGGGACATATCAGCGCGAAGGGCATAATTTATCTTCTTCTGGTTGCCCAATGTATCCACAGTTTCTTTCATCATATTTTTTCCACAGGCCGATCCTGCACCATGTGCCGGATATACAATGACATCATCCGCCAAGGGCATTATTTTTTCCCGGAGACTATCATACAATAGTCCGGCCAGTTGCTCCTGGGTCATATTGGCCGCTTTTTGGGCAAGATCAGGCCTTCCCACGTCCCCAAGGAACAAGGTATCCCCTGAGAAAATGGCATGGTCCTTTCCCTTTTCATCCCTTAAAAGATAGGTGGCACTCTCCATGGTATGGCCAGGTGTATGTAAAACGACAATGGTCAACTCCCCCAAATGAAATTCCTGCCCATCCTCGGCTATAATGGCATCAAAGGAAGGCTTGGCAGTAGGTCCATAAACAATTGAAGCACCGGACTCCTTGGCGAGGGTGATATGCCCACTCACAAAATCTGCATGAAAATGGGTCTCAAAAACGTATTTGATCTGGGCATTGTCTTCCTTGGCCCTTTTTAAGTAGGGTTCAACCTCCCTTAAGGGGTCTATAATGGCAACTTCCCCATTGCTCTCTATATAATAGGCACCTTGGGCCAAACACCCGGTATATATCTGTTCTATGTTCATAGTGTCATTTTTTATCTCCTTTCAAATCGATAGTGCTGTTACAAGCTTCACGGCAAAAGTACGGCGATTTATAGCAATCTTTCGTAACCTTAGTTACGCTTTGTCAAATTTTGATAGGCTACCCTTTCTTCCAGTTCCGTCGGGGTCTTTATACGATCAAAGTAATCCACCGCCTCAGTGGTCCGTGCGAAAAGAAATTCCTTCCCAAGAACATCGATAAGGGCGCTACTAAAAATAATATCCCGGGTAGGTCCTGTTGCCCTTGCCATATAAAACTGAATATTCCTTTGATGTAATTCCTCTATGATCCGTACCAACATCTGAGTGGCCGTCGAGTCGATATAATTCATCGGTTCGGCATTAAGTATCACTGCCCGCAATTCCTTCCCCTTGGCTTTGATGTGTTTGTACAATTGTTTTTTAAAATAATCCTTGTTACCGAAATACAACTGCGCATCGAAACGCACGATGAGCAACTCGTCGCGTACCTCGATTTCATCACCAAATCGGTCTATATTTCGATAATAATCGGACTCCTTAATCCTGCCCAAAACCGCAAAATGAGGTTTGGAGCTCTTATAGACCATCAATCCCAATGAAAACAGCACGCCGATCAAAATACCCTGGGGAATGCCAATGAAAAGGGTAATTAGAAAAGTGACGGCCAAAATTGCAAACTCGTCCTTACGATATTTCAAAAGCATTTTGGGATACGCTACATCTATCAGCCCAAAAACCGAAACCATGATGATACTGGCCAGTACGGCATTGGGCAAATAGTAGAATATCGGTGTTAAGAATAGAAGGGTAATTACAACTAGAATCACACTGAATATAGATGCCAAATTAGTTTTTGCACCGGATTCTTGATTAATCGCCGAACGTGAAAAGCTAGCCGTTACGGGATAGGACTGGAAAAACGATGCTATCAAATTAGCTGAACCCAAGGCCACCAGTTCTTGATTAGCGTTCACGGTCTCCTTTCCACTTTTCCCTTCCAGGGACTTCCCTATGGAAATAGCCTCCGTATATCCTACCAAGGCCAAAGTAAGTGCAATTGGCCAGATATCGAGTATGTTTTCCAGACTGATCCGAGGTATCCGAAAATCCGGCAAGCCTTTGGGAATACGCCCAACGATATGAACGCCATAAGATTCCAGTTGCAAGACAAAGACAGCCAGAATCCCCAGTAGTACCACTAATAGAATACCCGGAATCTTTGGACTCCATTTTTTTATCAAAAGGATAATTAAAATTCCTATGCCTCCAATGGTAAAGTCCATTAAATTAGTCTGCCCTACTTCTTCCAAAACATTAACAATCAACTCGTTTAAATGGCTACTACTTTCAACAGGAATCCCCAGAAGGTGTTTTAATTGGCTGAGAATGATAATAATGGCAGCTGCCGAGGTAAAACCGCTAATGACCGGTTTGGATAAAAAATTCACTAAGAAGCCCATGCGCAAAAGCCCTAAAATCAACTGGATGGCCCCCGCAAAAAAGGCCATGAAAATAGCCATTGCAATATAGTTTTCCATACCGTTAATGGACATAGCGCCCAAACCGGCAGCGACCAACAAGGAATCCATGGCTACCGGGCCAACCCCTAGTTGTCTGGAAGTTCCTAAAAAGGCATATATCAGCAGTGGAACCAGGGAGGCATAGAGTCCATAAACGGGTGGTAGCCCGGCAATCATCGCGTAGGCCATCCCCTGGGGAATCAGAACAATGCCCACTGTAAGTCCGGCCATTAGGTCCTTGGTCAACCAATCTCTGTTATAGTCTGGTAACCATTGCAAGAACGGAAAGAAGCGCTGCATGGATCAAATGTACCAATAAAAGAACAATGGCCAAGTAACCCAGGTTACCGACTGACCAGATCTAATCGATATTGCCGCCCACGGGAAGGCCACTGGGTACGGACTGGGGAATCACTTTATCAAAACTATCATCGTTCAAGGTGTTCAAGAAGGAAATGATCAACGACATTTCCTTGACACTCAATTTCAGTTCACGAACAAAGGGGTCAAACTTTTCTTTGGGCACATGGGGATTTCGCTCCTTCCCATTGGCAATATCCTCATAAAATTCGAGTACGCGCTGCAAACTCTTTAAACTACCATTATGCATGTACGGTGCCGTAAAGCGAAGATTGCGCAAGGTGGGGGTCCTAAAGGCAAAACTGTCCCCGATTCCCGCATCAGGAACTTGCAGTTTCCTGTTTTCGGGCACCCCAAGGACATGCGGCTTGTAATCGGAGAACATAGGGCCGTTATGGCAATTGGCACAACCTACCTTTTTAAACAGTTCAAAGCCTTCTTGCTCCGAGATAAGAATGGCTTCCTTATCCCCCCGCATATATCGATCAAAACGGGAATTGTTGGTGACCAGACTACGTTCAAAGGCGGCAATGGCCTTTCCCAAGTTTTCTTTGGAAATGGCTTCGTTTTCCCCAAAGGCAAGCGTAAACATCCTTTGGTACTCCGGTATTTCCTTTAAGCGTTCCACGACCACCTCCAATATTCCTTCCACGGAATGCCCACGACCTCTCATTTCCTCCAGGGCCTTTATCGGTTCCAACGCCTGCTTTTCCAAACTTTGTATCCGATCGTCCCAAAACATAGAGGCTTTTTTCGGCGTATAATTATTGTATACATCCATACCATTAAAGGCAGTATTAATAATGGTCTGTGCATTGCGTTTTACAAAAGGGATGTCATTGGGAACATTAAACCTGCGCTTACTACCCAATCCATGGGCATTGGCACCCATGGAAATATCCAAAAACTCGGCGTAACCTGTATTCGGGTGATGGCAAGTGGCACAGGCCACATCCTTATTGCCCGAAAGGATGGGATCGTAAAAAAGAAGCTTCCCCAATTCTACTTTTTCCGGTGTGAGGGGATTATCCTTAGGTGATCTGATCGTTTCCGGTAAAGCCGCAAACCGAACCACGGCCGCGGGCCTTTCTGAAGACCTTTTCCTTTTTATATTGGAATCCTTGCACCCTGAAAGGAGTATTGCCCAAACCATAAAAAATGAACTGAAAGCAGCTTTTCCCACCTTGACCTATGAAGCATTGCCAACGAAAATAGTTAAAAATACCGGAACCAAATCTAAGGGCCATCAGGTTCAAAAAGTATTATCAGGGTCAAGACTTTAGTCAAGGACCTGTATCCCATAAAAAAGTCGTACAGGAGTTCTTTTCTTTGCCTAATGCCTTGTGGATAAATACCAAAAACAGTATATGTTAAGCTATGGTTTCATTTCCGTACCGTGCCCAGTCTTCTGAAATCAATCATTCAACTTCCCTAAAAACACGTTTACTTTGGGGTTTATCGGGTTACCCGCAATTCTACGAAGTGTAACTATCTGCCCGGCATGCCAAACGGCGTCCTCAATAGGTCCGTTGATCTGGTTCCAAATTGGAAATTCAGAAGTGCCCTTGGGCCGTACGAAAATGACTTTGTGCTCGACCAAGTCTTTCGTAGTTTTGAACAGGACACTAGCCTCGGCCAGGTTTTCCAAAGTCTTTTTTCGTTTTTCATCAGTATTCATTGACGGTTGTTTCTCGGAGAAATCCCGCGGTCGTTTTTGGGCCGATCGTAAAACGGTCAATGAAAGATTGTACACATGATCCATAGTTTGGGCGATAGTACGGGCGTCATTGCCCGGTTGGTATTCCAATTCGTTCGGCGTAAGTCCTTCCGTGGCCCAATAGTAGCGAAAACCAAGCCCATCTATCATCCTGGAGACCACCGTACCGGCAGTGAACGTCTCAGGGGCATCCGGTATTGTGGCATAAGGAAGGGAATCGTTCATAGTATTCTGGGCGTTTAGAGTGATAGAGATGAAGGCGAGAAGCAAGGTCAAGGTCTTTTTCATGGGAGAGTCTAGGGTTTTCTAAAAATTATACTTTGAGATTGTTTTGGCATATGTAAATTATTTTTTCCTGCCCTTCCGTCACCCCTTTTGTAAAGTATGGTGTCAGGCCCTGCCATGGCAGGTCGTATTATTAAAGCTCCAATACCTCTATTTGGTTTCGGTGCATCTGTATTTTTCCTTCCTTTTCCAGTTTTTTCAACAATCGGGAAATAACCACTCTAGAAGTATTCAAGTCATACGCAATTTCCTGATGGGTGGTTGAGATAACCTCGTTATGGTTTACTTTGGCTTTGTCCTGTAAATGTTTTAGGAGTCGCTCATCCATTCGCATAAAGGCCAAGGTATCCACAGTTTCCAGAAGCTCCTTTACCCGAATATGATAACTGTCCAGGATAAACTCGCGCCAACTTTGATATTTCGCCATCCAGATTTCCAGTTGTTCTACGGGAATCATGAAAAGTTCGGTATCCGTTTCCGCTACAGCTCGAATCTCACTTGTATTTTTACCCATGCAACAGGAAAAAGTCAAGGTACAGGTATCTCCCCTTTCAATATAATAGAGCACCAATTCGTCCCCTTTCTCATCTTCCCGAAGTATTTTGATCGCACCGTTGAGCAGCAACGGCATATGGGTAATGGACTGGCCAATGTCCATTAAGAGTTCCCCTTCCCGTACTTTCTTATAAAAGGCTACTTCGCTAATCTCTTCGAGCAATTCCGGCTCAAAGAGATACCCGTAGTTTTGATGTAAGGCTTCGTTGATCATATCGGAACTATAGCTATTTTAAATTCCTTTTTTTTACCGTTTAGGTGATAAAATCCTTGATGTAAATCTTTCTGATCCACAGCATAGGGGTAAAATGTAATGGGTTCTATGCAAACCATATTCGGAACCTCCGTCCATAACATAAAATGTTCGAAGCCCTGGGTCTTGATGCGTAATCCCCTCACATCTTTTAGAATGATTTCGTTACGGTCGGGAACTTGTAATGCCCTGCTCCCAACAGCCAGGATTTCAGGTAACGTAATGACCTTGGTGCCTGTATTTATTGTTGGGGTCTTTGAATACAATTTAAAGGCAGGATGATAGCCCAACATAAACGGCATAGCCGCATCTCCGGAAATTGCAAAAGTGATTTCCAATCCCTTGTCAGTAAGTGCAAAGTGCTTCTCAAATTGAAAATTATAGGGCCAGGACAGCTTTGCCTCGCTGGATTTTTTCGGGTATTTTGAATTCTTGACCATGGCACCCGCCACATATTCTTTTTTGAACAGCGCCTTGGCATCGGATTGGGAACCTAGGCTATATTCCATTTCCCGAAGCAATCCGTGTTGGTCTTGTACCGCTTCGCCCTTAGGGGTGGTAACTTTAAAACCCGCTTCCGCCGTAGGTCCGATTATAGGAAACATCTCGGTATCGGAGCTTCTCCAACCGGGACTTCCCTTTTGATGGATGAATTCATGACCATCCACCTCATAACCTATGAGTTCCCCGGCATCGATTTTGGCCCGTTGGTTTTCGAATTGTAGCTGGATCATGGTTACTGGTTTATTAGCCTATAGATTAAAATTGCCGTGCGTTTGGTCAAGGCCTCGATCGTATTTAGGTTTACCGTTTCCTCAGGGGTGTGTGCCCCGGAGCCCATAGTGCCCAAACCGTCCAAACAATCCAGATATTCCGCAACAAAGGAGGTATCCGCGGCTCCGCGTTTTCCGGGATCATAGGCCAACACTTCACCTTGGCCCAAATCCAAGCTCACCTGGTTCAATTGCTGCAAGAGTTTTTGGTTTCCCTTGGTAGGTTCCATGGCCGGATAACTATCGGTAAAGCTAATTTCGGCTGTAGTCTTGGGCAAGTGGTTGGCAACAATTTCACGCATTTTACTCCGTGCCCTTTCCTTTTGTTCCTCGGACATAAACCGGAGCCCTCCCTTGACCATGGCGGTCTGTGCTACCACGTTACTTTTGCCAAAGGCATCGCCCTTACCCGTTTTTATATCATAATCAATAAAGGTGCCCCCCAGTAAAACCCCTGGATTAAAGGTGAGGTATTGTTCCCCTCTAACCTGATCATAAAACGCATTCAGGATACGGGACATCTCAAAAATGGCCCCGGCCCCGGTTCTTTCACTAAAGACACCTGAGGAATGGGCCCGTTGGCCCGTAGTTTTTAATTCCCAACCCGAGGCTCCTCTACGGGCTACGGTTGCATAATTAAATCCTGTGGAAGTTTCAAACCCTAAGGCGATATCACTACGTTTTGCGGCCTCTATCAAGTCCTTTCGACTGATTTCCAAGGGCTTTCCGGTACTTTCCTCATCACCAGTAAATGCCACAATTATTTGGGCATCGTTCAATAACCCGTTTTCCTTTAAGGCCTTTAAGGCATAAAGAACAATAACATTGCCCCCCTTCATATCATTGCCACCCGGTGCATGGGCAATGCTATCATTGACCATTGTAAACGTCTGAAAGGGGCTATCCTCTTCGAATACTGTATCCAAGTGGCCTATCAAAAGTAGTTTTTTGCCCTGGTTTCCCGAGGTTTCCGCGAACAAATGTCCCGCACGGTTCATCTCGTTCGGCATGGAAATCCAAGTGGTCTTAAAACCCAAGGCATCAAATTCATTCTGAAAAACTTCGCCTACCTTTTTAACACCTTCTAAATTGAGGGTGCCACTATTGATGTTGACCACTTTTTCCAAAAAATCGATAGCAGCGGTGTTGTTCCTTTCAACCGAGGCGATGATTTTCTTTTCGGTTCTTTTGAGCTTTTGGGAATGTAGGGCAAGACTCAAAAATCCCAAAAGCAACAGCAAGGGATAACCTCTAATTTTCATACACGAATTTTGTTTTTCAAGATACCAAAACTAATCCAAAAAACCCTGCCCGCGCATCCAATCATCATTGAACATTTTGGCCACATAACGACTTCCGTGATCATGGAAAAGAACTACCACCACATCACCTTTCTTAAAGTGCTCCTTAAGCTGTAGAACGCCCTTAATGGCCGCTCCAGCGGAATTCCCCAAGAACATGGCCTCTTCCTTGGCCAAGCGCTGTGTATAGACCGCGGCATCCTTATCGGTTACCTTGGTAAAACCATCAATGATGTCGAAGTCGACATTTTTAGGTAAGATGTCCTCTCCTATGCCCTCGGTAACATAGGGATAGATTTCGTTTTTATCGAAAATACCCGTTTCATGATACTTTTTGAAAACGGAACCGTAGGTATCCACGCCCCAAACCTTGATATTGGGATTTTTGGATTTTAGATATTTCCCCACCCCGGAAATGGTTCCTCCGGTACCAACACCCACCACAAAATGAGTGACAGTTCCCTGGGTCTGTTCCCAAATTTCCGGGCCGGTACTTTCAAAATGCGCCTTGGTATTGGAGGGGTTATCATATTGGTTTACATACCAGGCATTCGGGATTTCCTCCGCTAATCGCCTGGCCGTGGAATAGTAGCTTCTGGAATCATCCGGTTCTACGTCAGTGGGGCAAACATGTACCTCACTGCCCATGGCCTTTAGTATATCCACTTTTTCCTTGGATTGCTTGTCCGTAGTGACGCATATGAGGCGATACCCCTTGACGGTCGCCGCCAAGGCCAACCCCATTCCCGTATTTCCCGAGGTACCTTCAACTATGGTACCCCCAGGCTTTAAGAGTCCGGAAGATTCGGCGTCCTCGATCATCTTGAGGGCCATCCGATCCTTTACCGAATTCCCGGGGTTAAACGTTTCGTATTTGGCCAATACCAGACAAGGTAGTTCGGCGGTAAGTCTATTGATCTTTACCAAAGGGGTATTCCCTATGGTATCGAGTATGTTTTTGGCGTATTCCATAGCGGGGCTAAAGATAAGCAGAACCTATTCAAGCTCAAACACAAATGTCAAATTCAAATTCAAATTCAAGCTCAAATACAAATGTCAAAATCAAATTCAAATTCAAGTTCAAATTCAAGTTCGTCCTAAGCAGTATCGGGTCAAATCCCAAAACTCATAACTATTCAAACTGTATCGCCTTTACCGGAGTAATTTTCGTAATGGCGTAGGAAGGCAATAAAAGCATCAGGAGGCACAATACCAGTACCCCGAAATTTAAAAGTAGTATTGTTGGCAGATCTATGTGAACGGGAATGTATTCTATATAGTATTCCTCTGGATTGGGAAACTTGAAGACCATAAACTTGTGCTGTATCCACAACAGACTTAAACCTATGGTATTTCCCCAGAGTAGACCTACCGCGATCAAATAGGCGGCATTGTACAGAAAGACCTTTCGTATACTCCAATTGGGAGACCCCAAGGCCTTCAAAATACCTATCATTTGGGTACGTTCCAGAATTAAGACCAAAAGGGCCGTGATCATATTGATACCACCTACGATAATCATAATACCTATGATCAGGGCAATATTGAAATCGAAAAGACCGATCCATTCAAAAATCTTAAAATATTTACTGGTGATGGTCTGTGTATCCAGGTTCGAAAGGGTCTTGCCATATATTTCGCTGGCCTTTGCATCAATATCATCAAAGCTATCCAGAAAAATTTCAAAATTTCCCACTTGGTTCTCCGTCCATTTGTTCATGCGCTGAATATGGCGGATATCCACAAAGACATACTTGCTATCTATTTCCTCAAAACCACTGTCGTAAATCCCGGTTATCTTAAACCTACGTTGATTTGGAGTTTTGGAGGCATCCCCGTCCTTTAAAAAAAAGGCAAAAAAAGAATCCCCTATTTCAAATCGCAATCGGCTGGCCATTCGGCGCGAAAGCAATACCTCATCATTCAGTTTGCCCGTAAAGTCGGGTAACCGACCCTCTACCAAGTATTCCTTAAAAACGTCCCAATTGTAATCATCACCAACGCCCTTTGCTATAATTCCCTCAAAGGTTTCCTCTGTGCGAATGATTCCTCCCTTGCTGGCCACGGCCTGCACATGCGAAATTCCTTCGACCGATTTAAACTCCGGATAAAAGTCCTGCTCCAGGGAAACAGGGACCACGGAAACCTCGGAGTTGTTGTTGTCGTAATTGTATATTTGGACGTGACCGTTGAAAGCCGAGACCTTCTCACGAATTTTTTCCTTAAGCCCCTGCCCTGTAGCAATGGCAATCAACATCATAAGGATACCCAGAGCGATTGCGGCTATCGCTATTTTTATTATCGGTGCGGAAATACTAACTTTATGTTCCTTACCGGTAATGAGCCTTTTGGCAATGAAATATTCAAAATTCAAAAGATGGTGATTTTCTCCAATCTCAAAAATACATTTTTATTGTGGTTTTTGATTATCTCGTCCTGCGGAAACGTGGACAAGTCCCAGAAGTCCACATCGGATGAAACAGCTCTGAAAAATGCATCCGATCAAATACCTCCCGTTGTGGTAGGAGCGAATAGGACCGAAAAATATCTCCCATTGCTGCAAGAAAAAAAAGTGGCCGTGGTTGCCAATCAGACCAGTGTATTGTTCAAAGGGACAAAGGACGAAAATACAAAACCCTATGTCCATTTAGTGGATTCCTTACTTGCACTCGGGATCGAAATCCAAAAGGTATTTGCTCCGGAACATGGTTTTCGAGGTCAGGCGGATGCCGGGGAGAAGGTAAAGGATGGTGTGGATACCAAAACCGGGCTGCCCCTAATTTCTCTATACGGAAAAAATCGAAAGCCTTCCGCGGAACATCTGGAAAACTTGGATATTGTCCTTTTTGATATTCAGGATGTAGGGGTACGATTTTATACCTATATCGCTACATTACAGTTGGTCATGGAAGCTTGTGCGGAGAATGGCATTCCCTTGATTGTCCTGGATAGACCCAATCCCAATGGGCACTATGTGGACGGCCCCACTATGGAAGCGGAACATACCGGTTTTTTGGGCATGACCGAAATCCCCTTGGTCTATGGTATGAGCATCGGTGAGTATTCAAAAATGATCAATGGGGAGGGATGGCTTGCCAATGGCACAAGCGCAGACCTTACCGTTATTCCCTTGGAAAACTATACCCATCAGACGGCATATAGTCTTCCTATCCGTCCCTCGCCCAACCTACCCAACGATACGGCCATTAACCTTTATCCCAGTCTCGGACTTTTTGAGGGCACCAACATCAATGCCGGAAGAGGAACCGAATTTCAATTTCAACGGTACGGCGCCTCCTTTTTGGACAAGTCACAATACAGCTTTAAATATTGGCCAAGACCTAATTTCGGTTCCAAAAACCCCAAGGAAAATGGGGAAGTCTGTTACGGAAAGGACTTATCCCAACAGCCTAGAATGAACGAGGTTTCCTTACAATGGCTCCTAGACGCCTATATGAATGCCGAAGACAAAGATAGAGTGTTCAATACCAATGGTTTCACCAAACATGCCGGGACGGAAACATTGCAGCAACAAATCGTTGCCGGGCGCACCGAGGAGGAAATAAAGGCAGGCTGGCAACCTAATCTGAAAAAGTTCAAGGAAATCAGAAAAAAATACCTGATTTATTAAAACTTGGTTTTTTTCTTAATTCCGTATTTCGAATTCCGGTCTTGATGGGGCCTTAAAACTTTTACCGTTATTCAAGAGCCTCAGCACTTCCTCTATACCAGCTTCCAATTGGACGTCCGTTCCATTGGCCAATTTCTGGAAATCCTCAATGACCTCTATATCTGGATCTACCCCGTGACCTTCCTTGAACCAACCTCCCTTGGGGTTGTACATTCTAAAGGTGGGTACGGTAATTCCTCCATTGTCAATTAAACCGGGCGCACCGGAAATACCGATTAATCCTCCCCAGGTACGTGTACCAATCAATGGTCCAAGGCCTCTCTTTTTGAAATAATCCGGAAAAGCGTCCCCTCCTGATCCACTAAATCCGTTAATGAGCATTACTTTGGGCCCGAAGTTCCCGGAAGGGGGCCATGCCCAATCCTTACCGTCCCTCACCGCCCAAAACGCCAGTGGCTTCCGATCTAACAATTCGATGAACCTATCCGGAATCTGCCCTCCGCTATTGAACCGTTCATCTATGATCATGCCTTCCTTGCTCATTTGTCCATAGAATTGTCTTACCAATTCATTTTGCCCGTCCAATCCCGTACTTCTTACATAGATATAACCTATTCTCCCGGCAGTTGCCTGGTCTACTCCTTGCCGGTTGTTCTCTATCCAAGACAAATGACGTAGTCTTGTCTCGGATCGCATGGTCTCTACCAACACCTTTTTGGCATTGGTAAACGATGGTGTTTTGTTTACCGTCAATTGCACCGTAGCACCGGCCAAACCTTGAAACGCCGCTGACAGGGGTTTGGCAGTGTCCAACGGAACACCGTTTACGGCCAGGATATAATCCCCTTCATCAACGTCCACACCGGGTTTTGCCAATGCAGATCGTACTTCCGCATCCCAAGGGGCCCCGGAAATAATCTTCTTGATACGATATTGACCATTTTCCAAATGGATATCCGCACCTAAATAGCCCACATTTATTCTGTCCGCATTTTCAATATCACCACCCCCCGTATAGGTATGGGATGCATTTAGCTCTGCAATCAAATCGCCGATAATTATATTAACGTCATTTCGGGAGTTAGCCTGATCTATCAATGCGCCATAGCGTGTTTTCATGGCTTCCCAATCCACACCGTGCATATTGGGGTCATAGAAATAGTCGCGTTCAAACCTCCAGACATCATTAAAAATCTGTTTCCATTCTTCTTTAGGAACTATGGTCATGGTCATTTCCTGGGTCGGAACGGTCTCATCCAACTTTTGATCCGCCTCTATATTGAGGACGGCCAATTTTTCATCCTGTAGAACCAATACTTTTTTTCCATCGGCGGAGACCTCATAATTGGATACGTTTGATACAATGGTCTTGACCTCTTTTTCCTCAAAATCAAAATAATCCAATGAGGGGGATGCCCCTTCCGGTGAACCGGAATTGGGAAAGCGCACGAACAATAGTTTATTGTCAACAGTTGTCAGATCATCCAAATTCCCCGGTGCCACATCCAATAATTCCACGCGATTTTCGAACCCTGCGATCTTAATTACTGTTTTGGCCACTTCTTCGGGGTCTTCATCTTTTTCATTCTTTTTTTTCTTTTTGGACTTGCCTTTATCCCCATTCTTATCTTTTTCTTCTTTGGTCGCCTCAAAGGCATCATTTTCTACTTCCAACAGTGATGGCGTAGGCCCGTCCAAGGTACCCACCGCAATATTGGTAGTATTGGGGTAGATGAATGTATTGTCCAAATCTGAATACACCGGTTGGAAAGTCCTATTAGTACTGAAAAATAGGTATTTACCATCTTTACTGAATTCCGGTGAGCCGTCCGAATAAAATCCCGAGGTAAGTCGGGATACGTTCCTGGTATCCATATTGTACAAGAAGATTGCGGAAGTTGAAGGGTTATCCGTACCTCTGCTATAGGCTACCCACTTACTATCCGGGGACCAGGAAGCCCGGAAATTGCGTAGACCTCCCTCGAACATAAATTTTCCCTTATCCATCCTTACCACTTGGCCCGTAGCAATATCTATGTAGTTAATGGACATGGACTGGTCTACATAAACGATTTTTTTACTGTCCGGAGACCAGTATATGGTATAATTGAACCCATTTTCGAAATTGGTAACGGTCTTAGGCTTTTGATTACCCGTCATATCGTGCAAGGTCAACTGATACTCTCCTGTGGCATCGCTCCAATAGGCCAAATACTTTCCATCCGGAGACCAACAGGGTTTTCTCTCGGCCGTTCCAGGGCTGGATGTTAAATTGGCCACAAAACCTTTCGTAGCCGGAAGATCGAACAATTCCCCCCTGGCCTGGACCACAACCCTATTCCCATCCGGGGAAAGTGTAGCGGACTGCATAAAGGAGGCTACATTTTTTTGTCCTGCAATAAGCCCCTTCTGATCGGAAATTAACCGAACATTGACCTCCGATGTATTGCCCGAGGAAAGATTATACAGATAGAGCTTGCCACCTGCCTCAAAAACGATATCCAAAGGACCCACTTCTGGAAAAGTAATGTCGAAATCGGTAAAGTTAGTCAGCTGTTTGTTAGTCTTCCCGGCAATATCATATTGCCATAGATTGTTCCTTTTGTTGGGACCATTATCGGACATATAATAAATGATTTCCCCATTCCACATGGGCAGTTCATCATTTGCATTGTTTTTGGTAATATTTTCGGTTTGAAAGGAATTCAAATCAAAAACATGAATATCGGGAGCGGTTCCACCACGATATCGTTTCCAATTTCTATTTACTCGGGATCTATCCGTATAAGCAATCTTTTGTCCATTTGGAGAAAACGAGGCATACTCGCCATAAGGTACCGGTAATTTTTTGGGTGATCCGCCATTTACCCGAACGGTATACAACTGACTGTAACGTTGACGCCCACTTTCCCTTGAGGAGGAGAACAGCACGGCTTTTCCATCGGGCGTCCAACCCAAAACGCGATCAAACATACCGTGATAAGTAAGGCGTTTTGGTATCCCACCCTTTGTTTCAATAACATACACATCGCTGTTTCCATTATAATTGGCGGTATACGCAATCATGTTCCCATCCGGGGAAAACTTTGGGTAACGCTCAATCCCCTTTGGGGAGCTTAATCTGCTGGCAGTACCGCCGGACTTTGGAACTATCCATACATCATCACCATAAACAAAAGTTATCTGTGAATCCGAGACGTCGGGATATTGCATTAAACTCCCACTAATCTGGGCATTAACGGTTCCATATAGAAACAAGAATGATAAAAGTGTTGTTGTCTTCATCAAGTGTTTTTGGTTTTAGTGTTTATAAAAAATGATTTTCGTTAGTGTTATAGGATACCCAAGTTAGATCCGTAGTCTTATTTTATAAGAAAATATGTTCAAAATGCACCGTCATCATAATCCATTATCCATTAACTTCTTCATCTTCTCTACAATAGTAAAGGCTGCCGGGCAAATGGCCACATTCTTTAGGGTTAAATGGCTAATCTGATGAAACTTTTTTCGATTCGTATGTGGAAATTCCCTACAGGCCTTGGGACGCACTTCATAAATAAGGCAGTGATTGTCCGCTCCCAAAAAAGTACAGGGTAGCCGTTGCAGCACATAATCGTTCTCCTCATCTATACGTAAATATTCATCAATGAACTTTTGAGGCCTTAATTTTAAATGTTTTGAAATCCGTACGACATCTGTATCAGTGAAAAGTGGACCTGTGGTCTTGCAGCAATTGGCACATTGTAGACAATCGGTACGCTCAAATTCCAGTTCATGGAGTTCCTGCATCACATAATCCAAGTTTTTGGGCGGTTTCTTTTTTAACCGGGCAAAAAACTTCGTGTTTTCGGTGTCTTTTTCCTTTGCCTTTTGCGGAAGCTGTCTCAATATTTCCTGCATACTAAGTAAATCATCCATCAAAACTAGTCAAGAAATCTATAAATAACCCATTTTTGTGATAAACTAAACCCTTTTAAATGGAAGATATCTTTGGCCAAGCCCTATTGGATTTTCAAATTGGACGCTATACCGAGGATATTGTTACATATTCCTCCTTAAATGCTAAGGATATCTTACCTCTACCTCATCTTTTTAGGGACTATGGCACCATGCCCGCTCTTGAGCGAAGAGCATTGGATCTTTGTTATGGCAAAGTATTGGATATAGGATGTGGGGCAGGTAGCCATAGTCTTTATCTGCAACATCATGGATTTGCGGTCACCGCACTGGATCGTTCCCCAGGAGCTATTGAAACCTGCAGATACCGGGGAATTAAACAAACGATATGCAGCAATATTTTGGACCATACCCAAAAATATGACACCCTTTTATTGCTCATGAACGGAATAGGTATTGTCGGTAAAATTCAAAATCTGAACGTTTTTTTTACGCATTTGAAATCCCTATTGAATCCGGACGGACAGATTTTATTGGATTCCAGTGATATCATTTATATGTATGAAACCGATGAAGACGGCGGAATATGGCTTCCGAACAGCAGTTCTTATTACGGCGAAGTCCGGTTTACTTTGGAATACAAAGGCAAAAAGGGATCTCCATTTTATTGGCTGTACCTGGATTATGCAACATTAAAAAGAGCGGCCAAAACTCATGGTATGGCCTGCGAACTCGTAAGTAATGGGGAACACTACGACTATTTAGCCAAATTAAATGTACTTTGATCGCGTTTAAATACAGTTGGGTACATTTTTTGCGTTATCTTGATACATAAAAAAACAGTTATGAAAATTAGTTCCATTTTGGTCTTTTCCGCTTTATACATTCTACTTTTGGGATGTTCCAACAGTTCGGATGATGATGGGCCGGTTAATCCTCCCACTGTAGATCGATCGGCCAATCTTTTAGCGACAGGTGCCTCGGCCAATGATATTCTTTCCAATGATACATTTACTAAACTCAAAATTGAAATAGCCTATGTCACAGGATTTAGGCCTACACCTAGGGCCATTGAGAATTTCGTAAACTATCTTAGGTTAAGAACCTTTAAACAGGATATAGAGCTTACCTACACCGAACTTCCTTCTCCCGATGAAGAGACATTAAGTTTGGAGGAAGTCGCCCAGTTGGAAAGTGATAATAGAACGGCCTACAACGAGGGTGACACCCTAGCCGTTTACATTTATTTTGCGGACGCCCCGGCAGATGATGACGATGAGGAAGAGGGCTTGGTAACCTTGGGTGCAGTTTATCGCAATACCTCCATGATCATTCACCAAGCCACCGTTTGGAGCTTGGCCGCCCAAAGTGTTTTCATTTCCATTACGGATGTGGAAACGGCAACACTGGAACATGAATTTGGTCACCTGTTCGGTCTGGTAGATCTGGGCACCGAACCGATCAATGACCACGAAGACCCCGACGCCCCAAACCATTGTGATGTACAAGGCTGTTTAATGCGGGCGGAACTGCAATTTGGAAGTCCGAGCTTTAAAAACGCCTTGGCCAATAAATCCGGTGAAATCAAATCTGCTTGTTCCCTTAGTGGGGCAAGTGTTCTAAAACTATTGGATACAAGGGCGGCCAACGGATCCATGATTGTTCCCAACCTTGATCCCGAATGTATCTTGGATCTCCAATCCAATGGCGGACGTTAGTTACCGGTGTTTTCCATTGGGAAACCCCGAAATCCGACCTTTCCTAACCCGAGTTTGGATTACGGAATGTTCAAGTATTTATGCGTTTGTAACGAAACGATCCATTTAGGATTTTTCATCACATAATCCACAATCAACGGAATTGTTTTCTCGCGAACGCTCCATTCCGGTTGTAGGTACAACTTACAGTCCTTATTTACCTTTGCCGCCTCCTGCTCTGCAAAGATAAAATCATGTTTGTTGTAAACAATGACCTTTAGTTCGTCAGCTACACTATAAATTTCCGGTTGCGGCAACTTGTTTTTTTTGGGCGAAAGACAAATCCAGTCCCATGTACCTGTTAGCGTATAGGCTCCGGAAGTCTCTATATGTATTTTTAAATTTTCGCCCTTAAGCGCACGGGTAAGTGGTGCCATATCCCAAGTTAAGGGTTCCCCACCCGTCACAACGATGGTATCCGAGTGCTTCGCGGCATTTTCCACTATGCCTTCAATTGCTGTGGGGGGGTGTAGATCCGCATTCCAGCTTTCCTTCACATCACACCAATGACAACCCACGTCACAGCCTCCTACCCGAATGAAGTAGGCCGCTGTACCTTTGTGATACCCTTCCCCTTGAATGGTATAAAACTCCTCCATCAAGGGGAGCATCAATCCTTTATCCACAAGGGTCATTGCCTCGTCTTTGACCATTGGGCAAAGATACGTCCCTTACATCCCAAAACACAAATTCCATACTCTAAAGTTTCGCTATTCCATAAACATCGGTCATCTTGAAAAAAATCGCGCCAATGAAGCAATGTAGAAAACAAATCGATTTAACAAAACAAAGCCCGTATTTGTATTTTTTCAGCTATTTCCCTGTAACGGATTTACCGATTAGTTCCTAAGACGAATGGCAATAAACCCTACGGAACCAATACTTAAACTCATAAAAATCCCTATTTTTAGGGCAAAATTGACCGGATGAGTAACAAAAACCAATTCTTTACCCATATCGAAAAGGGCTATACCAACAAAGGTGATTTTATCACTATGGGTGCTGCCATGTTGGAGGGAGAGGCCGTAACCGGAGCCCATGTTAAGGTGCCGCTAAAGACCTTGAACCGACATGGACTCATTGCCGGAGCGACGGGTACCGGAAAGACCAAGACTTTACAGGTATTGGCGGAAAATTTATCCGACCAAGGTGTACCGGTACTTTTGATGGATCTAAAAGGCGACCTCAGTGGCCTTGCCCAACCCAGTCCCGGGCACCCAAAAATAGATGAACGCCATGAGAAAATAGGCCTTCCTTTTGAAGCGAAGCGTTTTCCCGTGGAAATTCTATCCCTTTCCGAGCAGGATGGTGTAAAACTTCGGGCCACGGTATCGGAATTTGGCCCCGTACTTCTGTCCAGAATTCTGGACTTGAGCGAGACCCAAGAAGGTATTGTTTCCGTGGTATTTAAATATTGTGATGACAACAAACTACCCCTGCTAGATTTAAAGGACTTTAAAAAAGTCCTGCAATATGCTACGGGAGCGGGTAAAAAGGAATTTCAGAAGGAATATGGACGTATTTCCACAAGTTCTACGGGCACCATATTGCGAAAGATTATAGAATTGGAACAACAAGGTGCCGATCTTTTTTTTGGTGAAAAGTCGTTTGAAGTGGACGATCTCACCCGGATCAATGAAGAAGGCAGGGGTTATATCAACATCATTCGGCTTACGGATATCCAGGATCGGCCTAAACTGTTCTCTACCTTTATGTTGAGCCTTTTGGCCGAAATCTATGCCACTTTTCCGGAACAAGGAGATAGTGACAAACCGGAACTAATATTATTTATTGATGAGGCCCATTTGATTTTCAAGGAGGCGTCCAAGGCCCTTTTGGAGCAAATAGAAAGTATTGTAAAATTAATCCGTTCCAAAGGTATCGGTCTCTATTTTGTGACCCAAAATCCAACCGATGTACCCAATGAGGTGCTGGCACAATTGGGATTAAAGGTGCAACACGCACTCCGTGCTTTTACGGCAAGGGACAGAAAGGCCATAAAGTTGACGGCGGAAAATTATCCGGAATCGGAATATTATGATACCAAAGAAATTTTGACCTCACTTGGAATCGGGGAGGCCCTAATCTCGGCCCTGGATGAAAAGGGTCGCCCTACCCCATTGGCCGCTACCCTGCTACGTGCCCCTATGAGCCGTATGGACGTGCTTACCGAGAGCGAGTTGGAAGATGTGATCGATAGTTCCAAACTGGTTGGGAAATATGGTGAAACCATCGATCGCGAAAGTGCCTACGAAATATTGAACCAAAAAATAGAAAAGGCTGAGGCCTTGGCCGAAAAGGAAAGAAATCAGCCTACCCGTAGACGCACCTCCACACGTAGGAGCACACGTCAAAATCCGGTGGTTAAAGTACTTACCAGTGCCACTTTTATCCGTGGTGTGCTGGGTGTATTGAAAAAAGTTATCCGATAATGCGTATTGCAAACATATATTTTGTCATCGCTTTGCTACTTTTCACCTGTGGTTGTGAAAAAGAAAGGGATACTACTTTTTTGATAACCCAAAATCAGGTCGGTAAATTGGAAAAGGGCAGTTTGGCCAGGGATGTAGAATTGATTTTTGCCACAGACTCGGTGGCAAAGGATACAACCACCCTAAATTTTGCAAATAAGGCCAAACGGATCAAAATATTCGAAAAAGGTGGCAAGCATTTGTTGACGCTTTCACCTAGTTCGGACAGCATCCCCGTAATCGAAAATGTCCGTATCGAAGACTCTAGATATCTTACCGAAAAAGGAGTGGGTATCGAAAGTACTTTTAAGGATATCAAGGAAAAGCACAAGATTAAAAAGATTATCACTTCCATGAACAATGTTTTGGTGCTACTAAAGGATAGTGATGCCTACTTTACGATAAGCAAGGAAGAGCTTCCTTCCAGTCTACGTTACGCATCCAGCGTAAATATAGAGGCGGTTCAGATCCCCGATGCTGCCAAAATCAAGTACATGATGATAGGATGGGAATGAGTGTTAAAGTTCAAATACAAATTCAAGTTCAAGCTCAAACCCAAACTCCAAAAATTAAGTAAGGCCAATATTTCTAGCCCATTCATCCAAGGTTCAAAACGCTTAATTTGTAAATTTTCCGGCCCTCTTTCGATTTTCCAAAATGGTGTCGCTGTATTGGGTTACCCATTCGGTAAGATCCAATAATTTCCTTAGATAGGAGTGTCCAAAATCGGTCAATTCGTATTCAACTCGAATAGGGACCTCCGGATAAAGGGTACGGGACAGGTAACCATCCGTTTCCAAAAACTTTAATTTTTCGCTTAATACCTTATTGGAAATCCCATATACCTTTTTTTTAAGCTCATTAAAGCGAAGTATGGGGTAGTACCCCAAATAGAGAACAATAAGAATACTCCATTTATCCGAGGCCAAGGCCATAACATCCCGAATGGGGCAATACTTAGCTGTACGCTGATCGATGTGCCCGAACATTTTTTTTATTTTCTTTGCCACCATAACCTTCTCATTCTCAGTAATAGTTTCCATATCCATACTTGGTTATTGATTTACAACCGCTTTTTTATCGTAAAACAAATATATATTTTAGTTTCTTTAAAAGAGTAAGTTACAAAAAGTTACCTATATCATTTTTATGAAAAAGACATTCAATAGACTTCTTCCAAAGTTATATGGAACTTATTTTAATATGCTCTCCCTATTTTCCAAAAAAAGGGCCGCCCAAAAGGCATTTGACCTTTTTTGTACGGTTCGTAAGGGCAGGGTCTTGCCACAACAATCGGATTATTTGGAAAAAGCAAAATACTCGGTAGAGGATATATTGGATCATCGACTACAAACGTATCACTGGCCCGGAAACAAGGATACCGTTCTCTTGATCCATGGTTGGGAAAGCAACAGCTTCCGTTGGCGCAATCTAATTGCCAAATTGAGGGATGCCGATTACAATGTTTTTGCCTTTGATGCCCCGGCACATGGGCATTCTTCAGGAAAAATATTTTATGTGCCGCTGTACGCCGATTGTCTCCAACATATGATAAAGACGTTTAATCCTATTCATCTCATTGGCCATTCCATAGGGGGTATGACCATTTTATACAACCAAAGCAAACATTCCCATTCGGAGGTAGAAAAAATTGTGACCATTGGCTCCCCTTCCGAATTTCATGAAATCCTGGAAAATTATCAAAAGCTCTTAGGCTTTAATACTAGAGTTTTAAAAGCTTTTGAAAACTATGTTTTTGAGCGTTTCGGTTTTCACGTACAGGACTTTTCCTCTTCCAAATTTGTAGAAAACAATACCAAAAAAGGGCTCCTGCTCCATGACGAATTGGATGCCCTTGCCCCTTTTCACGCCTCGGAAAAGGTTCACGCCCGTTGGAAAGGAAGCCAATTTATCCGGACCCGCGGTTTAGGGCATTCCATGCACCAAGATCATCTTAACACGCAAATCGTGGATTTTTTGAAGTCCTAGGAAAGAGCTACATTTATCATTACTAACGGCGCTCCTTTTCTATCCAAAAAAGGGGCCAAATTTTAGTTTATGCCCAATGTATCGCCCTTTCATATTGCTATTCCTGTTTATAATCTGGACGAATGTCGAGCATTTTATCGGGATATTTTGAATTGCGAGGAAGGCCGGAGTAGTGACCATTGGGTAGATTTCAACCTCTTTGGGCATCAATTGGTAATCCACTACAAACCAAAATCGGAGACCGAAGACTTGCACCATAACCCGGTAGATGGGCACGACGTACCCGTACCACATTATGGGGTTGTTTTACCTTGGGATACGTTCAGGCCTTTTGCAGAAGAATTAAAAAGCAAAGGTGTGGAATTCATCATTGAACCCTATCTCCGTTTTGAAGGCCAAGTAGGAGAACAAGCGACGATGTTCTTTTTAGATCCTGCCGGAAATGCGTTGGAATTCAAGGCCTTTAAGGATGTGGGGCAGTTATTTGCCAAGTAAGTTCGTATTCCTTCGTCGTTAATCAGCTCGTCATCGTAACGAAAAGTCATCAGTAATACTTGGAACAGGTACCAAAGTGGTAGCCATCCTTCCAACCTGGTTCGCTAATTCCTCTATGAACTTCCCTTTTTTCTCCACTTTTCCCGTATCCAGATGAAGAGTCCGTAAATGATTCCAAATATCAATCCTTCACCTAACTCCCTAAGAATAATAGGTTGTGTGTACTCTTTTTCCAATATCAGGGAAATGACCGTGTAGAGCAGTATGGCCGCTACAACTTGGGCAATGATTCGCTTTCTCTCCATTTTAGGCCTTGATGTGATAGACAGTCGTACCGCTTTCTTCCGTTTTCTTCCCACCATTTTCCAGAATGGCCGTTTCGGAAATGGCCAAGATTCGGTCTATGATATCCGAAATATAGGTAAGATTGGGCAGGCCATCCCGTGAATAGTTGATGTATTGGTTATTGAAAGGAGCGTCCCATTTTTCATTGTAACCCATTTCGTGCGTCAATTCCCTGGGAATACAATCGGCACCGTTCAATACCCCGATCAAACCGGCACAGGTGGCCCCTTGGTTGTCGCAATCATATCCCGCAGAAACCGCAATGCCAGTGGTCTTTACGAAATCCCCTTCCCCATAAAGTATAGCCATGGCCCCACAAAGCCCATTGATCATTGCGGAGACCTCTTGGTAAAATGGATTGTCCACCACTTCCGGATATGCCAAATAATTATTTTTTATAAGCTCACGGGTGGTCTTCCAGTCCGGGTTTTTTCCATGCCATTTTTTGACATCCTGTAAACCTTTATAAAATGGGCTATCCTTTGGAATATAGGACATCCCGATATCGTATAATTTAGCAATGTCCTTCTCATAAAAAGCCGCGCTGTAAAGAGCCGCATAGAACATGGTGGGATGGGTACCCCAATCATCGCTGGTAATCCTTGCTCCCCATTCGGCTCGTTCCACGGCCTTATCGGGCATTGCCGGATAAAAAGCGCTCCAAATCTCGTTCACCAACTGGGGATCTATGGCATACCAATAGGGATTGTTCTCCTTTTTTCCGGTATCCGGAGCCACCAGCCCTTCTTCCATGAGATCCCGTGCCTTACGGTTACTGACCCAAATAAAACGGTTAATGTGTTGTTTCCAGGCATTGGTGATTTCTTGGTAGTTGATATCCAACCCATGTTCCTCCACCGCATGTAGGGTAACGAATTCGATATCCGAATCATCATCGCTCCAAGCCCCGCCCAAGGCATCCGCAAAAATATTGACGTTACCCCGACGATCGGTGTGATTCATCTTGATTCCAGCGGAATCCGTTACGTTGTAATATTTATCAATGAAAATGGGTGCCGGATCGGCACTATAAACGAATTCAAACGGAAACCCCATATAGTTTCCCACCAATTGGCCCAACCAATACCCCTCTATTTTACTTCGAAGTTCCGTTTTCGAAATGGTGTGGTATTCCTGGGTATGACCAGTGTTTGGGATAAGGAATATAATACAAAAAAACCAGATTAACGCTATTTTTTCCCTCATACAAAAATCAGTATTGGTGAAAGGCCTGGGATACAAAATGAAGCACTTCCGGAAGGGACTCGCGCCAATAGGTCCAGCTATGCCCTCCGTCCCGTACACGATATTCATGCGGAATCTCCTTCTTCGTCATCGCTATATGGACCAAGCTATTGCCTTCGTACAAAAAATCATCGTCGCCACAATCAATATACCATCGCACGGACTTAACATCCTCAACGGGAACACTTTCCAATAAATTCAGGGCATTGTGTTTTTGAAAGTATTCCTCAATTTCCTTGTTCGAATATTTTTTATCGCCCCGGGCAATGCGTCGCTTCAAATCTTCAATGGTCAACGGCCCTACATAGGCACTCAGCGGACAGGCCGATGAGAACAGTTCCGGATGGTGCAGGGCGTACATAAACGAGCCACCGCCTCCCATGGAAAGTCCGGCCACGGCGCGGTAGCGTTTTTCTCCCTTTATGCGATACTTCTTTTCCACATGGGGCATGAATTCCTCAAAAAAGAAATCCTCGTATTTCCAATCCCCTACATTAAAATAACCCATCTGACCGGTATCGGCGTCGGGCATTACGATAATCATAGGTGTCGCCTTGCCTTCCCTTATGGCCTTGTCAGTTATATGCAGTACCTCTCCGAATTGTACCCATCCCGTATGATTATCCGTAGCGCCATGTAATAGGTAAAGTACGGGATAACTGCGCTCGGAACTTTCATAATCCGGAGGTAGATACACCGCATAGTTGCGTTCCCCGTCCAGGATTTTGCTGCTCATGGTGAGGTTATCATAAACCTTACCTGACTGTGCAGTGACGGATGTGCAAATTATTAAACTAAATAACGAAAAGAGGAGTAATTTTTTCATTTTATATGGTCTTGGTTGAAGACCTACAATATAGTGAATATTCATGTTTACGCAGCCCTGTTTTACATGCGAATCTCTCAGTTGACTTTTTGAAACATCACCAATCAGGCCGTCAAGAATCCGTGCTACGACTATCCACTATTCCTGTTCAAATTGCAACCGGTAATCCGAGATTTCCGGAGCGAATTCATTGCCATATATACTTTTGGGTATTCCCATGGCATAGGGCGAGGGCGGAACCCATTCACTTTTGACACCCTCCAAGGACAGGATCCCTTTGGGGTCTAGTGTCGCAAAAGCATAGAGCGGATCTTTATAGGTTGCCATATTGGGCAACCATTTATATTGCTCGTACAGGGCCTTTGGATAACGTTGGGTATTTCTGTATTTGTCCTCCATCCAATGGTAGGACATACTATTGATTTCCAGATAGTCTATACCATTTTGATGATGATGAAAATCGATGTGGTTATGGCCATTCATACAGCATATGATTTTTTCTTTATGTGCTTCCATGATCTTTTGTATGGCCAGTCGATTTTTAACACCCCACTGATAGTGCCAAAGACTTTGGTGGGAGAATATGATTGTGGGAGCTATAATAGCTTCCAAGTCTGCCTGTAACCACTCCATTTGCTCCTTATCGATAAAGGTTCTGTATGAATTGTCCACATAAAAATTCGATTTTTCATAGTCCACAAAAATTCCGTCCTTATAGAGGAAATTGGCGTCCAATACAATAAAATGAAAACCATGGAAGTCATAGGAATAATACGTTTTGGGCATATCCCAGAATTCCAGCATCTCTTTTTTGGAATTCCTGTCCATATCATGGTTCCCCAATACATGATATTTGGGATCTTTGAAGGTTCGCCAAATATTCATGAAATCCTGGTTCTCATCCTGGGCCATACAAAAATCGCCTAGCTGTATGATGAAATCGACATCTCTTCTTTGTGCTTCGGATATAAATTTTTCCAGACGTTCGTCCGCATCCGGCATAAGATCCTTGTGTACATCGGCGACAATTCCAAAAACCAGGGGTTTGATCTTCTGGCTCTCCAGGTCAGAAGTGCCAAAGGATAACATCATCGAGGGCAAAGCCGTCACTGCCGATCCAAAGCCCAATTGATTCATAAATTTCCTACGATCCATAGGAATTCTATTTATTTACGTTCCTTTCAATGGTTCTAATCGATTTATAGTTTTGCCCGGCAGCTTTGTAAGTCAACCAGCCAGAATCTATTGAACAACTCTTTCCTGGACATGCTTTTTCAATTCCGGCAACGGATCTCCGACAAAATCCGCTGCAATAGGTGTGAAGAGTTCTTTCTTTAGATAGAAGAGCGACCCTTCCAATTCCGGATATTTTTTTCTAAGCGATTCATATTCCGGATTTACACAATGCTCGCCCCATATGCCCAACATCAACGCAAGCCCTTCCTCGCTTTCCGGATATTGCCCTTTGTCATCGGTTTCTATGATCCATGCGTCCAGGACACCTGAATACTCCTCCAAGGTTTCTGCGAATTCTGGCAGCCCAGCAAGATTATGGAGCTCAAAAGGGTCTTCTTTAAGGTTGTACAATTCTTCGGCAGGTCTTTCGTCGGACATAAACCTATCCTGTATTGAATCGAGTTTTTTGTAGTTGTGCAGCCGGTGCATTACCTGGACAAATGGAACACTATCCACATCCATATAGGTAGGTTGGGTATAGGGCCGATCTATCATAAAATTTCGGATGTACTTAAATTCCTTGGAACGTATGGAACGGATACGGTCTATGGTAAAATCGCATCGATCTCTGGTAGAAATAACATACTTCCGTATTTCTCCGCCATCATCAAAAATGTTTCTACCCTCCATATATTCCGGAATAGGGATATCCGCCAAGGCCAGCGAGCTAATTCCAAGATCCAGACCACTGACCAAGTTTGTATTGCTACTACCTGACGGAATCTTGTCATATCGCTTTGTGAAATCCGTAATTATCAGCGGAACATGTAGGCCTCCATCGTATAGGAATTGTTTGTTTCTGGTCAGTCGCATCCCATGGTCCGAGAAAAAGAAAATGACAGTATTCTTAAGTACACCGCTATCCTTTAACTTTTGCATAACTTGGCCTACCTTTTTGTCCGTTATTTGAATTGCCTCTAGATGATTTGCATATTCCTCTACAATTACGGGGTCATCGGGAAGGTAAGGTGGAAGCGCGATCTTTGATCTATCTATGGGGGTTTCAATATTTTCCTTGAATTCGGAAGAAAATATTTCCTTGCCACCGTACATCTGTATCTGCCCAAAGAACGGTTCTTTTGTGTTCAAGGTAGAAATGTCCAGGCGTATTCCGCTTTTTCCGTACAAGGGGTGTATTTTGTACTCTTGATCATATAAATCTCTCCGATCATAGGTAAAGTTGTAATCATCCTTCCCGTTGTTGAATGTAAAATATCCGGCCTTTTTAAACAATTCCGGTATGGTTTTTAAACCTTCAGGCAAATTAATGGCAGATTCCCTTGTCCGGGAGCTATGATGATTATGCGTACCCAAGGTAGTTGACATTACACCTGTGATAATGCTTGAACGACTGGCGGAGCACACCGGTGCCGGCATATACACCTGTTGATATAAGACACCGGACGAGGCAAGACTATCAATATTAGGGGTGGAAACGAGCGAGTTACCGTAACACCCCAACAAAGGGGCCGTGTCCTCCAAATATATCCATAAAATATTAGGTTGTTTTTTGGGTTTTTCTTGCGGCGTTTTTTCGGTACAGGAGCTCAGATCCAATAACACCAGTACCACAATACCAAAATGAAACAGTTTTTGTCCTTTTTTAAAAATCATGGCAGGATGTCCTAGTATTTTATACTTCCATTCCTTTTGTACTCGTTTATTTCTGGGCATATATTCTTCTTACTTTGCTCAACAATGCCTCGTACATTTCCGGTCTTCTTTCTTCCAAGGTACTTTTGGCATAGGCATCCACCTTGGTATGGTTTTCCCAGGTTGCGCATGGATCCTCATAATTCCAAGCTATAGGTCCATAATCGTCCGTGTAGTAATTGGGCCTTTGATTTGGAAAAGGCTTTATAAATTTTCCGGCCCAACTGCCATAGGTCGGATCGGCTAAAGGATTCTCCGGATCCAGGACATATAGGACGGAAGGGGTATCCCCCACTCGAAAGTATTGGGCCCAATCATGATTTTTGACCACTTCCTTGATATGCATTCCGAGATTTCCATATTTCGACAACTTTTGAAACATGTGTTCCGGCTGTTTTCCAGTAAACATCCCGGCATAGGTCCAATTGATTTCCAACCACCACATCGTATCAAACCTGGAGTCATTATAAACCTTATCCCGGCCAAAGCCATTCCAGTTCAATTGTTTACAGGGGGCCGATCTTTCCCAGCTTGGTGGCATTTCCGGAATATGTTGCTCCAACATCAATCCGGTCCCGATGGTTATTAATCGAATATTCTTTGCCAAATGGGGATTTTGCCCCAATGCCTCATAAAAAACCTCCATATTGCCCCAGACCAGAACATAAAGCGGACTGTCCTTTATGGAAGCGGCCTTTGAAAAAAGCTGTACGGCATCCAAGGTATCCTTGGCGATTTTAGTTTGAATGTACTTCGAATCGGGATATCCCAAATCCTTAAATCCATAGGCATCGTAATCTTTTTTATAGGCTTCCAGGACCATTTCACAGGCTTCATAGCCCTTGGCGTTCCATCGATCTGGTACAATGCCTTCAATCTTTAATTCATCCGCATACCATAGGAGGTGGATCAAGGATTGCCTATCATCGGGATCCCCCGAATCGATGTTTATATCCGTAAATACAAATACCCTGGGACGTGGTTTTTCCTTTAATGACATCATCAAAGTGCCCAATACAATCACTACAATTAATCCTATACTTTTCATTCGCCTTCTCCTAAGCTATTTTGAATTATTTTTTGGTCGTCGGGTTTTTATTTTGCTATGGCCCTTACCGCCATATAAGGCCTTTGGGGGAGTGGAATTTCCACCGTACCGCTGTATGTGTCCCCAAGCTTTTCTATGGTCATGTTCCATGCATCGATAATCTCAATACTATACTTTTTATCCTTCGCTAGTCTTAGCCTTGCACTGGCTTGCTGACTATTGCCGTAATAAAACAAAAAATAGTCATTATCCTTAAATAGATAGGTCTCCTTGTTCCATTGGGTATGTATCGGTGTCAATCCCCTTTCCGGTGCCGCTTTCATGATTTGTGCCATAAACCGAAGTCTTTTAGGACTTTGCCCGTATAATTTGCCTCCCTTGGCCCACCATAAAATGTTTTCCGGATGTACATAGGTCTCCCCATGAGAGGCATATCCGCCGCGACAATAGATGGTCCAAAAACGGTTTACGGTTTCTTCCGCGGTAAGATTCCCCCAATCAAAAGGAACATTCCCTTCATAGACAAATTCATCATTGATCACTGGTTTATGATAGGTCTCCCTCCATTTTTGGGTGTCTTCCAAATATGGGGTCTGAACACTTAAATGGGTTATCCATGGGTTGGAATGATTGTACCAGGCCTTGCCATTGTGAATGGATTTTAGATGCTGGTACGGATCCCGGGCCATAAGCTCCTTGAAGTAGGTTTCCCATTCCGATTCCGGTTTGTGCATCACGTCATATTCATTGGCCATGGACCACCATACATTGCGATAGGCTGCCAGGCGTGCAACCAGATATTTTAGATAGAACATGTTTTCCTCGACGCTGCCCTTACTAAAACCCCAGGTATTTTTATCGTAGGGATGAAATATGATAACATCGGCTTCAATGTTCCGCTTCTTGAGTTCCCTTATTTGTTTTTCCAAATGCTGAAAAAACTCCACATTAAATCGGGTACGATCCCAACCTGACTCCAAAGAGCCTTCAAAAGGATACAAAGCTGGTTCATTGGAGACGTATCTGCCATAATACTTGGGCATAACCGTCATCCGGATTTTATTAAAAGCCTCCTCCTCCAAGGTTTTCAACGTTTCCTGTATCAGTTCTTCTTTTTGGTGCACCCATGCATAGGCTGTAGTACCCAGGACATAAAAGGGGGTGCCGTCCGCATATTTAAAATGGAAGGTATCGCGTACGGATACGGGGCCATGATTGTTCGGGGTTGCCGGGGTACATGTGAACTTTCCCTTTTTATCGTTCATTTTGGGGGAATTACTGGTTATAACGTAGGTCCATTTTCCAACATGTTCCGGCATAAACCGGATTTTATAGGTTTGGTCACCATCATAAAACCCACCTACATGATAGCGAAAGTTCTTAAATTGAAATTCGGCCTGTACCCAGACCTCCGTAAAGGGATTTTCTACTTTTGGTCCTTTTAGTTCTATTTCAAAAATCTCCCATCGTTCCGTGGCAGAAACCGTGATAGAGACGAACAACAGAAGAAGACCCAATAAATATTTCATGCTTTTTATTTTTTATGGGTAATGATGCTTATTAGTTAAAGTATTTATCCCAATTGCAAACCTCTTTTTCGTACCCAAAAGAAGGCGAATATCATGTTGGGTACCCAGCATAACCACGCCACAATGCGATAAGCTATTGTAAAATCGTGAAAAACAATGGTCAGCAGAGGCAGCCAAATCCGTAAGGTCACAGCCGCAAAGCAGGCTGCATAACTGTATATCATTAAACCTTGGTGCAACGGTAAGTCTCCTTTGCGAACTGCAAGATAGGCCCTGCCGGTAAAAAAGAGCCAAAGAATACCCAAACTCATGAAGCCCAATGTGGAGATGATTCCCCCCGTTGCGTACAAGGCGATATAGATGGCACAAATTCCACTGATCAGGGCAGAAATGATATATATTCTGCCAATTGCACGGTGTCGTTTTAGATTTGCATTTCTTAGTTTTTTGCTGAATTGTACCCACCCCACCAATAGGGCCAAGCCCCCAAACAGAATGTGACCGTAGAATCCGATGTTCCAAAATAGGTTGGAGAGCAGTGTATCTTCCTTGGAAGCCAGCAACCCGAATTCCCTATCGAGAAAAAAATACAGCAAGGGATAGAGCCCGATAACGATGGCCAAAATGGCAAATACCACCCATGCTACTTTGTTCGTGGTGTTCATTTATATCTTATTTATAACGCCAACTAGTCAAATCCGCTCCCTTGGGCGCACTTTCCGCAATACGTTTCATAATTTTAGGTACATACATACTATTGTATCGCAATCGCGAAATATGGTTGGGCTGTTCCGGGTCGCCGTTCCAACAATGTTCCGCACGGTCTCCATAGAGCACTTCGCCCCCATAGTAGGGATCGCTGGTACTTTCCAAAAAATCTTCCATAAGGTAGACAGCATTGTTTAGATAATAATTATCCATGTCCCCACAGTAAATATGGATCTTACCTTTTAGATCTTCTCCCAATTTATCCCAGTCCCGTTCCAGGATATGGCGCAGATCATAGTTTTCTTTCCAATATTCCGATACTTTATGATCTATATCGCCGGTCATCTTATCCCATAGCCGTACCGGATAACCGTCCTCTCCCTGGGGAGAGTAGGTGGCTTCCCAAATATCCCACTGCTGACCGGAGCGACTTTTGTCCCCCAAAACAAGCTCCATATGATTGTACTCCCTAAGCGTAATCTGGACATGTCCCAGATAATCCCGATGTCCTGGGACTTCCAAGCGCTTATGCTCACTCTCATAAAAATAGGCATTCTTATCGGTATAAATATCGGTCAGGCAATAGGCCCTAAAGTCGATAGGATCCGGACAGGCGGCAAAACAACCGTTATATTCCCTAGGATATTTTACCTGTACCGCCAAGGCTTCCCAACCTCCAGTGGAACCACCATACAAAAAGCGTGACCAACCTTCCCCTATCCCTCGGAACGTCCGTTCGATATAAGGAATCAGCTCATAGGTTATGGCATCACCATAAGGACCCTGACTGGCCGAGTTTACCGCGTAAGAGTCATCATAATAAGGGGTAGGATGTTGGATTTCGATAATTAGAAATCTTGGAAAATCAGGTTCGTTCCACCGTTTGTAAAAATCATAGGCCTCTTGTTCCTGAATTATATTATAGCCTTCCACACCAAACCTATCCGAATACTCCGGCTCCATATTCGGGTCGGGAGGCGTAGTTCGAAATCCACCAAAATCACTTGGGAAATGTCCATGGAAAATCATTAAGGGATACTTGGCCTCGGGATGCTCCTCAAACCCCTTGGGTAAAAGTACATGGGCTCCCAAATACATATCCCTTCCCCAGAACTCGGAAAGCTTTTCGGACTTTATTTTAACATGCTTTATCCACTCCGTATCCTTTGGTTCCTGGATTGGAGGAATCACCTGATCCATGACTACGTTTACGCCCTTGACGCCATCTTCGGTAATGGTTATCTTAAAGGGTTTGCTGTACAGATTACCCGGTGATTTGTTCCATTGTTGTCCCTCGCCCTTATCCATAGGCAGTTTTACCATGTGGCCCGTGGACAGATTGAAGGTTTCATATCTATGTAAAAGCGCTTGAACCTGATATTCCCCCGGAGGTACATCGGCCAAGCTTTCATAGGGAAATCCAAAGACCGTAGTGTCAAAAGTTTGTATTTCGCCGGCTCCCATCCCTTCAACGTTCATTCCAAAAATAATTTGCGTACCAAGACCGGCATTGATCTGAAAACGGGGTTCGTCCCCGTCATTATTGGATAGCATTAGAAGAAGTCTTCCATCCAGTTTCTCTTTGGTTGCGGTCTCAGGAAAAGATACGTTAATAGCCATCTGTGATTTTTTTTCTATTTGCAATAGGCAACCCGTTACACTGACAAGCAATAGTATCAAAAAAAGGAGGTGTTTTTGCATAAGCCCTAATTTAGCTGGTTTTGAGATGGTCACAAGTCAATCCTTTACTTTTAAAATTATCCTTTTGTAGCCCGTCAACGGAATATCGGCATCATCCATCACCCTTAAAATGATATGGATGGATTGACCGTTGGCCCCACTTGGAATATTGACCAAGGTTTTCGATTGGTCACCATTATCCAGAATGGAGTCGTTGGCCTCCAAAAAGGATCCTGCCTCAGGATAAACCAACCAATCGAAACTAAGGCTATCCTCGTCCGGATCCGTGGATTTTGATGCGTCCAAGGCTATTGAGCCGCCTGCCTCTACGGGGATTTCTAGGTATCCGTCACCGGAATATCCAGAAATCCTTGGAATTGGGGCATGGTTTATCTTGGCCTGATTTTCGGATCCCCACTGCACCCTTGCCGCAAAATCATTCTGAAAATCAAATCGCCATCGAAACACGGTTGCCATGGATGATGGTATCAAATCCTCTCTATCATCATCAAAATAGTTATCCTGCACATCCCGAAAAAAACCAGGGCGTTCCTGTTCAAAACGGCCGCCCCATCCTCCCCAATGGGGATGTTCTTGAAAATTCAGTCCGTTAGAAAGAAAATATAACCAGGAGGGAGAATCTCCCTCCTTCATTGCCATATACGGATTGCGTCCTTCACCCCCGGTATAGGCTTTATCAGGATATGCATCAGCCAAGGGATTTTTCCCAATGATATTTTCTTTGAGCCATTCCCGTGATGTTAACGAGATATCCCCTCCAAGAAACATGCCCCTGTAGGACGAGGCCCATTTATCCCCCGATTGATCGAGTGCCAATATCAACCATAGCTTTGGAAATTCTTGCATGATCCATTCATTTGACGAATCTTGCTTCCCAATAAAATAAACCCTTAGTTTTCCAACAAATGCTTCCAACTCTTTGCTTGAACCCATTTCCCTCACTTTCCACAAGGCCTGGGCCAAATCACAAGCCCCACCCCATACAGCAATATTTACAGGTTCGGACGACTGTTTGACCGATTCAATAATCCAATCGGAACCTTCGGTATCATGGCCAGGGCCCACATAATCAGAGACCGGTACTTTTACACCATTTTTGTTGCACCCCTTTTTTACTAGGGAATGCAGATAATCCGCAGTGGGGTAATCCCGAGAATGCGATTTTAACCGATTTTGTATCAATCCATATTTTGAGATAAGATCATGGAGAATATCATCCCGAACCAAAGGGGGTTCATGGTCGTAATTTGAATCGGCATTGGCGATGAACCCTAAAAAATCAAATTCATTCGCATAATGTAAAAGCCGTACAAAAGACTGCTGGTCGTCCGGATCTTGACCGATATCCGTGGTAACGATTAGTTTAGGTCGCTGCGCATACCCCTGGGACACCGACATAAAACTGATTCCGACAATTAACCAAAAAATACTTTTGCATAGACTTGAAAGTCCTGGATTTACCGCATTTTTAGTTTTAACCGTATCATTTTTAAAGCTCGACCCCGATTTTACCATAGTATCCTTTGGAGAATAACAAATTCCTTGGCTGAAGGTTTCCTAAACAATTCCCCTAAAAGGTACTGATTTCCCATTAACCATCAAATACCAAACACCGAATTTCATCGTTATCAAATTATGGTAGCTCGATGAGGACACCTACTAAATTGTCAGCTATGAAGAAACTAATCTATGTTGGGCTAATTTTGGCTATGATTATGGGTATAGGAAGTTGTAGTTATGATGACAGCAACGATCTGGATGTTTTGACCCCCAACGACAGCACGCAAACGGCCAAAGGAGATAATCTTGTCCTTCCTCTATAGCAAGAAAGAGACGTGCCATTTAATTCCATCTTTTTTATACCCGTAAAAGTCGATTACACTTTACTTCTATGCCGTTTTCGGGCCAATAATGTATTCTTTAACAGCATGGCGATGGTCATAGGACCCACCCCGCCTGGAACAGGAGTTATGAAGGATGCCTTTTTGGATACATTCTCAAAATCCACGTCCCCGGTAAGATAATAGCCGCGTTTCCGTGTGTCATCGGGTACCCGAGTAATCCCCACATCGATAATCACAGCTCCTTCTTTTACCATATCCGCCTTTAAGAAATGGGGCACGCCCAATGCCGAAACAATAATATCAGCTTGCAAGGTCAACGCCTTGATATCCTTGGTACGGCTGTGGGTCAAAGTGACCGTACAATTGGCAGCCTTACCCTTTTGGCTCATCAGTATACTAATGGGCCTACCTACAATATGGCTACGACCGATGACCACGGCGTGTTTACCTTCCGTTTCCACCTCATAGCGTTTCAACAATTCCATGATGCCAAAGGGGGTAGCCGAAATAAAGGTTTCCATATCCAAGGCCATTTTGCCAAAGTTGGTCGGGTGAAAACCATCCACATCCTTGTCCGGATGTACGGCCATTAGCACCTTTTCCTCATCAATGTGCTTAGGTAGTGGAAGTTGCACAATGTAGCCGTCTATAGCATCATCCGTGTTCAGCTGTTCCACTTTTTGGAGTAATTCTTCCTCGGAGGTTTCCTCGGGCAAATGGATAAGGGTGGATTCAAAACCGATTTTCTTACACGACCTTACCTTACTCCCCACATAAGTTAGGCTAGCACCATCATTCCCGACAAGTACCGCGGCCAAATGGGGTACTTTTTCACCGCGTTCCTTTATCTGGATAACCTCTAGGGCTATTTCTTCCTTTATTTTGTTGGAGATTGCCTTTCCGTCTAATAATTTCATTATTGGTTCAAAGTTTAAGGAGTTATCGGTTAAATTTAGGACCTCTATATTCAGACTTCATAAGATAACTCATAAAAGAACTTATTTTTTTACTTTCCAAGAGTACTTTTTGGATTTGAATGTCAAAAATTTCCTGATCAATATGTTTTCTATCCAAAGCTCTATAAAGCTGTGATCGTAATTCGCCACACGAAGCTTTTGCAATACTTAAAAATTGAATGAATTCCTTATTTCCATTTCTTTCAAAGCCTTCAGCAATATTATCCATTATAGAACCTGAACATTTATCCATTTGGTCTCGAAGCGCATAATTCTTTCCCAAACTTGTAGTTTCGATGAAGTGATGAACATCTTTGCAGATTTCCCTCGCCAATTGCCATATCTCCAAATCCTCAAAACGCCCAAATTTTCCCATTACGATAAAACCTAAACTTTTGAATCTTTTTTTGAGCCTTGAACTTTGAACGTTGGATACAAAAAATAGCTATTTCATTCTTTGCATCATCTGCATCATCTTTTTACCCCCACCGCCTTGCATCATTTTCATCATTTTGCCCATTTGATCAAATTGTTTAAGCAATTGATTTACATCCTGAATGGTCCGGCCACTGCCTAAGGCTATCCGCTTTTTACGACTAGCGTTCAATTTGGAGGGATTTGAACGTTCGTCAGGGGTCATGGAATGGATAATGGCCTCAATATGTTTAAAGGCATCATCATCTATATCCATGCCTTTAAGCGCCTTGCCCGCGCCTGGAATCATTCCCATAAGGTCCTTGATGTTCCCCATTTTCTTTATCTGCTGGATCTGGCTCAGGAAATCATCGAACCCGAATCTATTCTTGGCAATTTTTTTCTGGATTTTCCTGGCTTCCTCCTCATCAAATTGTTCTTGGGCCCGTTCAACCAATGAAATCACATCGCCCATACCCAAAATGCGGTCGGCCATTCGCGATGGATGGAAAACGTCAATAGCTTCCATCTTTTCACCGGTACCAATGAATTTAATGGGCTTGTCCACTACGGATTTTATGGAAATGGCCGCACCACCTCGGGTATCCCCATCCAGCTTAGTAAGGATGACACCGTCAAAATTCAGGACATCATTGAAGGCCTTGGCCGTATTTACGGCATCCTGACCGGTCATGGCATCCACTACAAAAAGAGTCTCTTGTGGTTGTATGGCGGCGTGGATATTTGAGATTTCCGTCATCATTTTCTCGTCCACGGCCAAGCGACCGGCAGTATCGATGATGACCACATTGTACCCATTGGCCTTTGCATGTGCAATACCTGCCTTGGCAATGGCTACGGGATCGTTGTTCTCCCGATCAGAATACACTTCAACCCCGATTTGATCTCCTACGATATGCAATTGATCTATGGCCGCGGGACGGTATACATCACAGGCTACCAATAAAGGTTTCTTGGATTTTTTATTTTTGAGAAAATTGGCCAGTTTTCCTGAAAAGGTGGTTTTACCCGAACCTTGAAGACCGGACATTAGGACTACGGAAGGGTGCCCCGAAAGATTGATGCCTTCGGTTTCGCCGCCCATAAGTTCCGTAAGTTCGTCCTTTACGATCTTCACCATTAATTGGCCGGGCTGTAGGGTAGTCAACACGTTCTGACCCAGGGCCTTTTCCTTTACCCGATTCGTAAACTCCTTGGCTATCCTAAAATTGACATCGGCATCCAACAAGGCCCTACGGACCTCCTTGGTGGTCTCCGCAACATTGATCTCGGTTATCTGCCCATGTCCCTTAAGAACATGAAGGGCCTTATCCAGCTTTTCACTTAAGTTATCGAACATCGTCTTACATCCTTTTTGAAGAAAAGCAAATTTAAGAATTACCAAGGGAACGATGAGGTATTGAGGGGAAAAATATATAGATGGCACAACCCTAACGTTGCCATGGAAACAAAGTTGGGACCCTACAAATGAGGCGGGCCTGTGGAAACAAGGTTTCGAAAACCACATAAGGGTCATAAACAAAAAAAAGCACCCATCTTTCGGTGGATGCTCTTTTTTTGGGATATGGGGCAAAAAAGGCTACTAAATCTTTTCAAAAGTGAGGTAATCGGTACTTCCATCATCTACATCAACGTCCCATAATTCTATTTTTGAACCGGTATATTTCAGGATATCCCAATCATTTGCCAGTTCCTCAAAAATATCAGGGGAAGCAAAGAAAATATTGAAATCCACATCACTCGTGCTATCATCATCTCTATTTTCCGATTCCGTTATGGACCAGGCACCAGAAAGGGACGTATTGCCATTAGTGGCCCCTAAAGTTCCATCTGCATTGAATGTAAATACATACCCATCGTAGTCGCTTGTATCATCCTCATCGGAATCGGCATAAAAGGTTATTTTCCATTCACCACGGGTCACCATGGTTTCTACCTCTTCTGCATTGATCACTATGGATTGATTATCTCCGTTATTTTCATCGGTGCTGCAGGACACCAGTACAACACTTAACAGTAGTGGACTAATAACTCTCTTCATGGGTTAAGGTTTATGGGGTAAAAAGGGAATCCCCGATGCCTTGGCATCGGGGATTCTTAAACTTTTACTGCTTCTTTTCAAAGACCAAAGTGGTAATACTTTCGTCCTCCTCGTTAATATCCTTCAATTCGATACGATTACCGTCCTCAGAGATGGATACGAATTCCCAATCTTCCGTCAATTCTCCAAGTGGGTCGGTATCTCCCAAGTTAAGATATACCTTCAACTTGCCATCACTATTTCGGATAACCCTCCACAATCCTGGAATTGTAGGTCCGGTGTCACCGGTTGTAACAGCTATCATGTGCTCTGCTTGAAACGCAAAGGTATATGCGGCATAGTTATCGGTTTCGTCCATATCCCCTTCGGAATACTGGGCTACCATCCATTCACCGCCCATCATAATATTCCTAATTTCAGGAACATCACCATCATCAGCATTGTCGTTGCATACGCGTTGCAATATCAATTCGTAATCGATTTCAGGGATCTCAAACTTTAATCTGTCGTCCTTAAGATCGGCTATGGGCCACTCAAAACTCACCCCAGGCTCCTCTCCTATGTTAATGGCCATCACCAATCTCTCCTGGGCGTTCATTGTAATTTCCCAAGTACCTTCGGAAACAACATCACCATTGGTCAAGGTTACCACACCTTCTGGCATGAACTGGAACTCATAGCCCAATAGCCTTCTAATTTCCTCATTATCGACCACTACCTTTTTAATGATCCAGCTACATTCCTTTAATATTTCACGAAGACCATCAGGGTCGGTATTGGCTTCACAGTATTGCTGCATTATAATCCTATTGCCTTCGCCAGCGTACAATTTTATTTTCCCTTCTTCGATTTCATAGACCAACCATTCCAAGCTAAAGTCTACTAGAACGTCAAACTCCAATTTTAAAAGGGCGCCATCATCACTTGCACGGGTATTCCAAGTTCCTTCCAGGTTATTGCCCATCCGATCCTTAACGGTGACCGTACCATCCTCCTTAAAATTCATAAGGTATTCAAAGTACTGATCGGTTTGGTTTATCCCGTCCCTTTTTACTTCCCGGACCAACCAAGGGCACTTTACCAAATAGGAATCCAGGCGTTCTTTATCAAAATCGTCATCGTTATAATCATTATCATCGTCTTCATCACAGGCTTCTTTGGCGCTCTCTATAGCATTGGCCAATTCCCCGTTGGAATCAACAACAATCTCTGTTCCGTCATAGAGTTTCAATGTTACCGGAAATTCAATACTAATAAGGTCTTCTTCATCCAAGCCAGCGAAGAAACGTCTCATTTCCATATCGCTTTCAACCGTAACATTTCCGGTCTGCTGTCTGTTGATATCAAAAGTGAACAAGGTAACGGGGTATACAAAATCTATACATTCTATATCGTCATCATCCCCGCCTTCTATACATTTCTCGGCCCATTCACGCAAATCGCCCTCGCCATTAATGGTAATCTCGGTGTAATCGCCCAAGGTAATGGTGATGGGAAAAAGGATTTCCAAAATGTCCTCATCATCATCAAAGGCATCAAAGATTTCCTCGATTTGCTCAAGATCTTTTACCGCATCAATGGTCAATTCCAATCCATTTACTTCAACGGTATATGGAAAACGGATATTAAAACAACTGGAACCATCTACGATATTATCAAAAGACCCATCATTGGAAACGGTCTTTTCTACCAATTGGGCCGTGGATGAATTGGCCATAATGGTTTCTTGTTCGTTCTCCCCCGGAAGTTCCTCATATTCCGTTTGGCAGGAAGAAAAGGTAAGCGCAATCATGAGTAGGCTGGTGTACAGTGTGTAATTCAAAAACTTTCTCATAACGATTTGGATTTTTTGTTCGTTCCCCATTAAAACAACCCATTTGAAAAATACCCTACTTTGTTTTCGATTTTTTCAAATATCTTTGATGCAAAACCAACCCATTGAAAACTGAATCCCAGGACAATGTATGTGAGGAAGCGGTATTTAGTTCGCTCTTCAAAACTAATTCTAAAACGGTTTTTAACTATATATATTATAAGTTCGGAAATGAGGAAAAAGCTTATGATGCCGTTCAGGAAGCCTTCTTAAAGCTTTGGGAAAACTGTGCCAAGGTCACCCCTCAAAAGGCAAAGTCCTATGTTTATACTGTTGCCAACAACCTTTACCTTAATGTCATTAAAGCCGAAAAGGTACGTCTAAAGTATGCGGACAAAACATTAAGCAGTACCAATGAGTCGCCTGAATTCTTAATGGAGGAAAACCAGTTTAAACAAAAATTGGACCAGGCGTTGAACAGTTTACCGGAGAACCAGCGTACCGTTTTTTTGTTGAACCGGATCGATGGTAAAAAATATGCCGAGATTGCCGAAATGGAGGGGGTAAGTGTAAAGGCCATAGAAAAACGGATGCATTTGGCGTTGAAAACGCTTAGGGAACAAATCGATGGGATTTGAGGTTTGAGGTTTGAGGTTTGAGGTTTGAGGTTTGAGGTTTGAGGTTTGAGGTTTGAGGTTTGAGGTTTGAGGTTTGAGGTTTGAGGTTTGAGGTTTGAGGTTTGAGGTTTGAGGTTTGAGGTTTGAGGTTTGAGGTTTGAGGTTTGAGGTTTGAGGTTTGAGGTTTGAGGTTTGAGGTTTGAGGTTTGAGGTTTGAGGTTTGAGGTTTGAGGTTTGAGGTTTGAGGTTTGAGGTTTGAGGTTTGAGGTTTGAGGTTTGAGGTTTGAGGTTTGAGGTTTGAGGTTTGAGGTTTGAGGTTTGAGGTTTGAGGTTTGAGGTTTGAGGTTTGAGGTTAAGATGTGAATTTTACATATATCTAAATAGGAAATTATACGCATGTTATGATAAATTCTGAACAATCGGCAATGGAAATAGATGATTCAATTCCAAACCGAAGTAGGGTTTTTTTGTAGTGAACTGTTATTAAGGTATAAAGCTAGAAATCATGCAAGAAAATTACTTGGCAAAATGGCTGAACAATGAACTCTCCGAGGAGGAGCTCGCGGAATTTAAAAAATCCGACGAGTATGCTACCTATCGGAAGATTCTTGAGGCCTCCGGTACATTGGAAGGCCCTGATTTTAATGTGGACGAGGCATTGACCGCTTTAAGGAACAAACGCGAACTTTCAACTCCAAAAGTGGTGCAATTGCATCCTTTCCGGAAGTTTTTGCGGGTAGCGGCGGCCATTGCGGTATTGCTTGTTGCCTCGTATTTTTATCTGAATGCCCTGGATGAGCGTGTTTCCACTCAATTTGCCGAAAACAAGGAAGTTGTACTTCCAGATAATTCCGAAATCGTATTGAATGCCGATTCTCAAATTTCCTATAATGAAAAGGCGTGGGGCAAGGAACGTAACATATCCCTAAAGGGTGAGGCCTTTTTTAAGGTGGCCAAGGGAAAACGCTTTACGGTTTCCACGGAGAATGGTACCGTAGCCGTTTTGGGAACTCAGTTCAATGTGGAAAACCGCAATGGTTTTTTTGAGGTGACCTGTTATGAGGGATTGGTAAGCGTTACCTTTAAGGGTACGGAAACCAAACTGCCCGCCGGGGATTCCTTTCTGGCCATTGATGGAAAAATTGTTAAGGGCAAAGTGGTCAACATTTCCCAACCTTCCTGGATGAGCGACGAAAGCTCCTTTAAGAGTATTCCATTGCAATATGTTCTGGATGAATTTGAAAGACAGCACAATATTACCGTTGAGACCAAAAATATCGATTTAAATCAATTATATACTGGCACTTTTAGCAACACAAATACAGATTTGGCGTTACAGAGTATAAGTGTTCCCTCTCAAATAAAGTTTAAATTAGAGGGGAATAAAGTGCTGTTCTATGCTGAAAACGCACCCTAAACGCCTTATATTCTTTTTTACTTCCTTACTGTTCCTGATTTTCGTACAAAACGGAATTGGCCAGGATGGAACGGGCAAAACGGCACCACTTATTTCCTATCTCCAAATCTTGGAGAGCCGGTTCGAGGTCAAATTTTCCTATGTGGACGAGGATATCGAAAATCTCCATGTCCTTATACCGAAAAACGATGAACTCGACGAAATTCTCTCCGATATCCAAGCCCAGACCCAGCTTAAAATCCAGCAACTCAACGAACGTTATTACACGCTTACCAAAAGCAGTACGGTAGATATCTGTGCCACCGTGCTGGACAATTTTAAACAAAATACGGTCATGGGGGCTACCGTTAAGGTATTGGATTCCGAAATTGCGCTCATTACCGATATGGACGGTTCGTTCTCATTGAACAATATTCCTAGAAATTCGGTTCTGGAAATCAAGCACTTGGGCTTTAAGACCCTGTTCATAAAGGCGGAGGAATTGACCGCTGTCAATCCTTGCAAAACCTTATTATTGGCACAATTCTATCAGCAACTGGACGAGGTAATCGTCTACCAATTCCTTACCACCGGAATTTTAAAGGAGTCCGATGGCAGTATCCAGATGAATACAGCAGAATTTGGTATTCTTCCGGGTTTAATAGAGCCGGATATATTGCAGACCGTACAGGCCCTCCCGGGAATCAAAAGTATAGATGAGACCGTTTCGGACATCAATATCCGTGGAGGTACCAACGATCAGAACCTTATGCTTTGGGATGGTATCAAAATGTATCAGTCCGGTCATTTTTTTGGATTGATTTCAGCATTTAACCCTTACCTGACCGATAGAATCATCCTTATCAAAAACGGGACTTCGGCCCAATATGGCGATGGTGTAAGCGGAGTTTTGGATATGCGCACCAAAAATGAGATTACGGAAGCCTTGACAGGTGGGGCTGGCCTTAATCTTATTGGCGGAGATGTTTATGCCCAATTGCCCCTGTCCGATAAATTAGGCTTTCAATTCTCGGCGCGGCGCTCCCTGACTGATTTTTTGGAAACCCCTACCTACGGCCAATTTGTAAATCGTGTTTTTCAGGACACCCGCGTAACACAAAACAGCGACTTTTATTTTTATGATTTTACCGGGAAGCTATTGTATGATATCAATCCCTATCAAAAAGTGCGTTTGAGCTTTATAAATATCAACAATCAGCTGGATTATCAGGAAACCAATTCGGATAGTTTTAGAAGTTCGGTAAGCACTTTAGATCAAACGAACATTTCCTTCGGCGGAAGCCTGGAAAGTCAGTGGACCGATCGATTCTCTTCCCATCTTAATCTCTACTATACCAATTATGATCTGGATGCCGAAAATAGTACCGCCAACGGCCAACAAATCCTTTTCCAGAATAACGAAGTGATAGAAACGGCCCTGAAATTAAATACCCATTTTCAGGTTAATGAAAGCTTGAATTGGCTTAACGGGTATCAACTCACGGAGACCGGGATTCGAAATATTGCCGATGTTACCCAACCTCCATTCAAGAGCAATGTAAAAGGTGTGATCAGAACCCACTCCCTCTTTTCGGAGATCGAACATACATCACCGGATACCAAACTTATGGCGCGCGCAGGAGCCCGACTCAATTATATTGGAGATCCCCAAACGTATGACTCTTTTGAGAAAGTGATTATAGAACCTCGGTTAAATATCAACTATGCCCTGGCCAAACATTTCAGGGCGGAACTCTTAGGGGAATTTAAGAGCCAGGCCACCAATCAAGTCATTGATTTGGAGCAGAATTTTTTGGGTATTGAAAAACGCCGCTGGATACTTTCGGATAACGATTCCTTACCCATAACCCGTAGTAAACAGGCTTCCATCGGTTTCAATTATGACCATCCCAAGCTCTATATCGGCATAGAAGGTTTTTATAAGGAAGTAAAGGGAATCAGTACCGAAACGCAAGGCTTTCAGAACCAAAATCAATTTAACGGGGAAATAGGACAATACGAGGTGAAGGGAATCGAATTCCTGATCAATAAAAAGACCAATGATTACAGTGCATGGCTGAGTTACACCTATAATTTTAACACTTATACCTTTCCCGACATAGACCCGTCCGAATTTCCCAACAATTTGGACATCCGTCATACCTTTACTTTTGCCGGCACCTATACCTATCAGGATTTCAGGTTTGGGATAGGCCTAAATTATCGCACGGGACGGCCCTTTACGGAACCTGATCCGGCCAATCCGATAGACACTACCTTTTTTCCCAATCGGATAAACTTTCAGAATCCCAATAGCAGCAGGCTACCGGAGTATCTACGTGCAGATGCCTCCGCGGTTTATGAATTTGACTTGAGCCGTGGACTCAAAGCTTCGGTAGGGGCTTCCGTACTGAATTTTACGGATAGAAGAAACATCCTCAACGCATACTATCGTATCAACGATTCCGGGGAAGTGGAGGCAATTGAAAATGTTTCCTTGGGCATTACCCCCAATTTTAGTTTTCGGGTACGGTTTTAAAAGTCAGTTCATGACTTTTTAGTTAAGCCTCAGCTTATAAGGCCAATAGTTTTAAAAACCTGACAGGTCTATTTTTGAATCGACTTCGTCCAAAATGAGGGCCTGTCGGTCATCCCCTAAATCCTTAATGAATTCTATTCCTTCCATAGGCTGAAAACGGAAATTATTTGACCAGTGTCATGGAATGCGCTCCCCTGGTAACGGATACACTATGATCGGTTTTTACCAAAAAAGGAAGTTCACCTTTCTCCCGGACAACCCTCCAAAAATCGATACGACCGCCTTTAACGGTATCATCGAAGTTATCGAACACCGCCACGGCCAGATAGTTGTCCGAAGCATCAAATACGATAGCCTCGGGAAGTATCCCCTGAAAATAAAAATCGTTTAAATGTTTAAGTTTTCCCGTTTCTTGATCCAGGGAGACAAGGGAAAGTGAACTGTACCAGGTCATTCTTGGCTCTGCCCCATCAACTTCATAAGGGAGGTAGCTACGTTCAAGGTTCGTAGTAACGATTAAAGTACCATCGTTGCTTATCGCGAAACCCTCCGGACTTATACTGGTCTCGGCAGTTGAAATATTAGAGTGCAAGGTTTTTCCATCTGTAGGATCGCTATCGAATCGGATACTGTTCAATTGTCCCCTAGGTGCCTCGATCCAAGTACCGTCCACATCCGATCCCCAGTAGAGACAGGTTGTGACATAATGTTTTCCATCCGGTGTAAAATCTCCCTTCATAGGAAACTTACCTGTTCCAACAACGTTACCGTAAGCTTCTATAGTGGGGATATCCTTGGAAAGATTCGGTTTTACAAAGACTATTTGGTCGGCATTCTGCATTACCGCGGCCAGATACTCCCCTGAAGGATGCCAATCCACCTCATTGGCTGCCGTCTCAGCATCCACATTGGGAATGGTAAAGTGGAACACTTTTCCCAATCTTCCATTTGTAAAGGGAATTAATCCCAGGTTCTTCGTTCCGTTGCTATAAAATCCAATGGCCAACCAATTTCCATCCGGACTTACGGATACGCCCACTGGCCTTGTCCCAATATCCTTGGTCTCTATTAATTTAGGGCTCCTAAGGTCGGTGATGTCAAATACCGACAACAATCGGCCAATACCCAAGTCATTAAAGGTAGTTCCTCCCTTGGAAGGTGGTGTAAATGTCTCTACAACAAAGGCATAATTGCCATCGGGAGAAACCGCAACGGAGCAAGGCGGTCCCGCCACGGAATTAGTGGCGAAAATCTCATAGGCCTTCCAATTGCGATAGTTTACGTCAAGTGGGACAAGGCTCAGGGCATCCTTACCATCCTGTTCGCCTAATTCACCGTCCACATAGGCAGAGGATACCATATCGGCATCGGAGACGGAGATAATGGCCTTTCCCTTAAAGTCTAAAGGGGCTTTTCTATTTTGTGCAATTCCAAATTGAGCCATCAGAACGGCCCCTAAAACTATTTTCTTCATTTTGGCATTCATTTTTATTTCTTTGAAAGATCTCCAAAATTAATCCGGACGACTCTTGCAAGAAGGTCTTAGAAGTCCAAAAAAAAGGTTCTAAAGGTCAAATTTCCAAGGCAATCCTAGTCGTGTGGGAAGGCAGGTAGCCAAAGTGGGTCTTATAGGATTTACTAAAGTGGGAGTAGTCCTCAAAACCTACTTCCAAATAAATTTCCATAGGCTTTTTGGAACCGTAGGCAATGAGGTCATGAGCTAATTCCAGTCGTTTCTCTTTTATCCATTTAAACGGACTGGTATTGAAAATCTCACGAAATTCCCGTTTAAAACTGGAGAGGCTACGCCCGGATAAAGATGCCAGTTCTTTAATAGGAATTTTTTTTGAGTACATGGTTTCCATGAATAACCGTAAATCTATCTTTGATGGCTTCGCCATATCCGAAAGGAAACTTGGCAAGGACTTGGTGTACTGGGAAAGGTTGATCAAAATCTCAAAAGTCTTTATTTTAAAAAGAGCTTTGCCCGTTGATGATGAATTTCGAATATAGGGCAGCATGGACTGAAAGGCGGATGTTAACATCTCGCTTTGGCCAAAGACCATAAAGGGTGTGGTCGGTTTCGTCAACGAGTTCTGAAATTCATTGTTTTTCAAAAATTCCAGCAGGAATTCATCTTTTAGGAAAAAAAGAAGGCTTCGATAAGGCCTCCCTGTTTTGAGGTATTTTAGAATGGTCTGCTTGGGGATGAGCATGGTCTCGCCAGCGGAAATTTCAATAGTGGTATGCGCAATATGTAATTTACAGTTGCCGGAGACTACATGCAGTATTTCGTGATGGGCGGTATAAGCCGTACCCCTTACCTCATAGTGTCCATCATGACAGCTTTCTAAAATCGTGGCCCCATCGAGTTCGACCATTTCCCGGATTTCAGGCCGGTTCTTGAACTGCCGAGGCATTATAAATACATCCACCGCTTCCATATAACCCCTAATGAACTATAAAAGTAACAAAGAATGGGTAGAATCGATTTTGGTAATGAAACAAACTGAGTCCTATAAGCCGACTTTTTAAAATATATTTTCCAAAACTTCAAAACACATATGGATATTCATCCCAAATCCTTTGTTGATATGATCATTGCCGCAGGGAATTCACTGGATTGGTCCTGGCCACCTTTACAATATGATAACCCATGGTAAGCATAGCTATCGAGAATATTGCCAATCCAGGAATTAGGAACATCCATATGGACATTTCTATATGATAGGCGAAATTTTCTAGCCATTTTTGTAGGAAGTAAAAAGCGGTGGGAATGGCAAGCATAAAAGCCAGGCCGATGTAAATCACATAATTTTTAGTCAGTTGTTCAATAACTTTTACCAGATTTGCTCCCAAAACCTTCCGGATAGCCATTTCCTTTTGGCGTCTTTGTGCATCGAACATGGTGAGTGCCAGCAGGCCCAGACAAGATATGAAGACAATGATACCCGTAAAAATTTGCAATAGTGTTTTAGCTTTAATATCCGCTTGATGCATTTTCAAAAATGTATCATCCAAAAAACTATATTCAAAGGGTTTGCCCGGAAAAAAATGTTCGAATTTTTCTTCTATCCGAAACAGCGCCTGAGAGAGTTGGCTTGCCTGTAACCTCGCCATTATGATAGGCCCCCTACCCCCATTATGCCAGATGACAAGTGGTTCTATGGACTGATGAAAGTCATCAAAATGAAAATCCTTGACAACTCCTATTATTTGGCCCTCCCTTCCCTGAAAACTTGACCAGAGCCCTATAACCGGTTCAGGTATACCTAATGTCTTGACGGCCGTTTCATTGACTATTATATTGTTTTTATCGCCTATATTGTCCCGCGAAAACCATCTACCTCTATCCATTTTTAAATCGAATACCGATGTAAAGTCTTCATCGGCACGGAGTTGGGATACGATTACCGATTGATCTTCAGGTTTGCCTTTCCATTTTAAAGTACCACTATTTCTGTTATTGATGTGTGTAACGTCCCGATCGGCAATGGCAATCGACTCAATTTCTGGAATTTGTTCCAACTCTTCCTTCAATATCTTGAAATTATCCAAATTCTTTCTGAAATTATCTCCGGCCGTGTATTTCAATTTAAGACTCATAATCTGCTCTCGATCATATCCCACTTCAGCATCTTGAATGAATTGAAGTTGTTGATTGATCGCTATAGCCCCAATTAATACTACCATAGCCGCTGTAAATTGGCCAACCACCAAAATTCTTCTGAGCCTTCCCCCTTTAGAGGATGCATCGCCCTTGCCTATTAATTGAATAGGTTTAAGGCCGGCATGAAGGAAGGCTGGATACATTGAGGCCACGAGCGTGGCAAAAACCAAAGTGGATCCAAGCAATGTCCAAATGTACCCATTGGTCAAGTCAAGTCGTAGAGCCAGCCCAGTATATCCAGATAAAGAGGGCATAAAACAATATACTGCAATTAGCGAGAGCACAAAGCTCACTACGCTGATAATTAGCGATTCGGTGACCACTTGGAGAAATATATTGCGGGTATTGGCACCGATAACCTTTCTTATCCCAATCTCTTGAACCCGTTTGTTAATTGTAGCCGTGGATAGGTTTATGTAGTTAAGAATCGCCGCCAACAATATAATTAGACCAATAAGTGCAAATATGTTGACCGTAGCTTTTTCTTGATGAAGAAAAATATCCTCGGTAATACTCTGTTGAAATCGCATGTCGGTTAGGGCAAATACCGAACAGGAAGTAGGCTTGTTCTGATCGATTTGGCCCATTAAACTCGTGAATTTTGCCTCGACCTCTTCGACATCTATTGCTTCCTGTGCCTTGAAAAATGCTACGAATTTGTAATTGGAAGACCTTAATTCTTCTGCATAGGTAAGGCGATTTGGCCAGTACGATTTTAGTGGTAAGAAAACTTTTTGTTGAAAGCTGGAATTGGGAGGGTTGTCTTTTAACACCAATTCCACTTTATAATTGATACCAAATACTTCAAGGGTTTTCCCAATGGGATCCACACTCCCAAAAAATTTTTTGGCCCGCTCCTCCGTAAGAGCTAGACCAAACCTATTGGCCCTGTAAGCTGCAATAGATCCGCTCACAATCCCATTTCCGAATTGTGAAAGCCAATTGTCGCTTAGGTAGGCCAGTTCCTCCTCTTCGAACACTTCGCCATCCGCAGTCTTTACCAACGGCCGCTCGAAGATTTGCGGCAGCATGATAAAAAATTCCTGAGCCTCCGGTATTTCCTCGATTGCCAGGTCGCGCAATCGGATTGGAATGGTCGACAAGGTCAAGTGTTCCCCTTTTCCTTCCCAATGGCAAATGACTCTGTATATCCTCTTGGCATTTGGGTAATAGCGGTCAAAACTCCACTCATTTTGTGCCCAAATCAAAATAAGTAGTATCGCGGTCATGCCGACGGTTAAGCCAACAAGGTTTATGGCGGTAAATACTTTGTTTTTTTTAAAGGTGCGAAGGGCCGTTTTAAAATGATATTTCACCATACTTCATTTTACTTGCTTGGATATCGCTATGATTCAAAACTACTAGCGTACTCCTTTGCCCCCTAAAACAGGCAGGACTGGAAGAATACTAGGAATGGTCTGATTTAATGATTCAGGAATTTGTAGATTGTTACACTTTAATCAAATAAATATCAAGCTTCTCTTTTACCGGACGAAACAAAGTTTCGTATCTCGTTACGGTCAAAGACCATTTAGGGAACGGGAGGCTACATGAAGTATTTCTTGCCGCGCAGTGTAACCGATACCCCTCACCTCATGCTGCCCACAATGACAGCTTCATAAAATCGCGCCCTATCGAATTCAAATACTTCCCGAATTTCATGCCGAATCTTGAATCGCTATGGCATCATAAATACATCCATTGTTTTTATATACTCCAATGAACTATTGGGATAGAATCGATTTTATCCATTGAAAATGAAGGACGGTTCTTTACAAAAAAGAAAGAGTTCTATAAACCGTTAGTTTTACAAAATCACATCATTTGATGCTATCAGCCCTTCAAGGAATTATAACGGCCGTTCCAAGCTTCCTATAAATTGTATAGGTTTTGGACACGGATTGTCAATATATTTTACATTCAAGGTTTTTGATTTTAAAAATAATTTCATAAGTAATTGATTTTTAATATTTTAAAAATTCGGCATAGTTCTGGCTTTTTGTCCTGAAATTTCTGGTGTTCCCCAAATAGGCAAGAGGGATTTTCCTCTTATTAAGTCAATTGAATCATGCTAAAGAATTATTTCGTTCTCTTTTATCGCAACCTTCGACGGCAAAAACTATTTTCCGGTGTAAACCTGATCGGGCTCACAATGGGAATAGTGAGCACCCTGGTTATTTATTTATATGTGCGTGATAATCTTAACCATGATCGTTTTCATACAAATGCCGATCGAATTTACCGTGTTAATCAAACCAATATCTGGAATGAAAATGACCCGAGGCAATTGGCACGCACCGGCCCGGGCGTGGTGGATGCACTGAAAGCTGAACTTCCTGAAATAGAAAAAATTACCAGTATCCATACCGCTGGAAATTTTCTAGTTTCCTACGAAAATCCTTCTCAAAAAGTAATTGCCTATGATCAGGAAAATGTACTTGCCGCTGAATCAAATTTCTTTAGTATGTTCAGCTTTCAGATGATGAAGGGTAATTCGAAATCATGTTTACTACGGCCACAAAGTGTGGTAATCACTGAATCCACGGCGCGTAAGTATTTTGGGGATGAAGAGCCTTTAGGCAAGCTTTTGGAGCTGTCCACCCACCAAAACTCCCAGGCTTTTGAGGTAACCGGAGTAATCAAGGATACCCCTGGTAATTCCTATATCGATTTTGACATGCTATTGTCAATGAACAGTTTTCCCAAGGTAAAGGAGAATAGCTGGAGTTGGATATGGACACAATTGGAGACGTTTGTCCTAATTGATAAAAACGCAGACATTGCAGATGTTCGAGCGAAGTTAGGATCAATTCCACCCAAATATGCAGAAACCACTTTGCAGAAGGCCATGAATATGTCTTTCAATGAATACCTCAAAACAGGAAAGTCTTGGGAGCTTTATCTACAACCTTTGACACAGATCCATTTGTATTCCGACAATGTCATTGGAAACTCCAATATCGTGGGAAATCTCAAAATTGTCTATGCTCTCGCTTGCTCGGCAATTTTCATCCTTCTTTTATCGTGCATTAACTTTGTTAACCTCTCCATTGCACAATTTACAAGAAGAATTAAGGAAGCGGGTATTCGAAAGGTGTTAGGGATAGGTGGAAAAGAATTAGTGTTTGGATATTTCATCGAGGCTTTTTTGTTTTGTTTATTTGCTCTTGGAATCGCTCTGACTTTCACCAAGATCGTACTTCCTTGGTTCAGTCAACTCACGGGCAAAACCCTTGAAATGAATTTAGGTCGGGATACAGGATTGGCGATGCTCATGATTTTCTTATTGTTTATTATGAGTATACTTTCAGGTAGCCTACCTGCATTTTTTTTAAAAGCTTTTCGCCCCATAGAAGCCATTAAGGGAAAACTTTCCGGTGGAAAAAAGGGCAAGGGAGTAAGGGATGGATTGGTCGTTCTCCAGTTTACCGTATCCATAGTACTTATTATATGCACAGCCATTGTATTTCAACAACTCAATTTTCTGTACGAGAAAGACCTGGGTTTTAACAAAGAAAATCTCCTGGTCATAGATCATGTTGATCGTGTTGGAAGTGGTGCTGCCTTTACCAATGAAATCTCCAATATTCCAGGAGTTTTAAACACCTCATTTTGCGCACAATTCCCTTTACGTATGGGCAATGATGCTTTTAGGCCGGAGAATAGCGGCGACAAGGATTTTATACTGAATTTTGCGGCAGCTGACGAAAATTACCTTTCCACTTTGGGAGTCCAGCTTAGTATTGGAAACGATTTCGACCTTGATAATCCTAAGGCAGATGGAGTAATACTAAATGAAACGGCTGTCAAGACACTGGGATGGGAGATGGACGAATCCGTTATTGGAAGAATAATAGACTATCCCAATGAATTTACCAAATTTGAAGTAATCGGTGTGGTACGGGACTATCACTTCAGCTTATTGGAAAAACAGGTTGAACCTATGGCTATATTCAATATCAATAGTAAGGTCTATAGTCCGAAAAAATTTGCCTTGGTTCGTATCGCTCCCCAAAATGGGAAGACGTGGGCCTCTATTTTTGATTCCCTAAAGACTATTTGGAAAGAACATATGGGGGATTTACCTTTTAAATATGAATTCATTGACCAAACCTTTGCGGCTAAGTTGCAGTCCAAACAACAATTTGGAAACTCACTTTTGGTTATGGCAGGCCTTGCATTACTGATTGCCTGTCTTGGGTTGTTGGGGATGATTATTTATACCCTGGAACTCCGCACGAAAGAAATCGGAACACGCAAAATATTGGGTGCTTCCATCTTGAATATATTAATACTTATTTCACGAGGGTATACCAAACTGGTAATTGTGGCCTTTGTCATCGGGGCTCCGCTTTCCTACTGGCTCGTTCAGCAATGGCTTCAGGATTTTGGAAATAGGATTACCCCCTCGATCTGGGTTTTCGCTTTAGCAGGTGTAGGCACCTTGCTATTCTCGTTTCTGGTTACTGGTTACCATTCGGTCAAAGCTGCAGTTACCAATCCGATCGAGGCGTTGAAAGATGAGTAAGGATTGTTTTGGAAGTCAATTTTAAAATACCTCCGGCTTAAGAAAAATGGCCGACCTTAAGACCTGTCAGGTTTTGAAAACCTGACAGGTCCAATACCCTTAACATTGTTGACTCTATCGACCCCTACATCCGATCCGGTACTTGAATGCCCAATAGTTGGAACGCCGATCGAATGACCTCCCCTACCTTTTTGGATAATCGTACCCTAAAGACCTTTTTGCTCGTATCGGCTTCCCCGAGAATGGAAACCTGTTGATAGAACGAGTTGAATTCCTTGACCAGATCGTATACATAATTGGCGATGAGGGCCGGACTATAATTCTCAGCGGCAAGGCCAATAATTTCTGGGAAGAGTTGAATTCGTTTGATCAATTCCTTTTCCTTGGGATGTAACTCTTCGACTACGCTCAGAGTGACACCCTGATCAGTGGAGTTTTGAAAACCTGACAGGTCTACTTTTGAATCAGCTTTACGAAGGATGGATTGTATCCGAGCATAGGTATACTGGATAAAGGGCCCTGTATTTCCCTGAAAATCCACCGATTCCTGTGGGTCAAAAAGAATACGTTTTTTGGGGTCTACTTTTAGTATATAATATTTTAGGGCCCCAAGCCCTATGATGCGGTATAGCTCTTGTTTCTCGGCATCCGAATAACCTTCCAATTTTCCCAGCTCCTCGGATAGTTGGGCAGCGGTCTGCGTCATGTCCGCCATCAAGTCATCTGCATCCACGACCGTTCCTTCCCTACTCTTCATTTTCCCAGTGGGGAGATCTACCATCCCATAGCTAAGATGGTATAGGTTCGTTGCCCATAAAAACCCGAGTTTTTTCAGAATAAGGAAAAGTACCTTAAAATGATAGTCCTGTTCATTACCTACGGTATAGACCATTCCATTGATATCGGGATAATCCTTTACCCGCTGTAGGGCCGTACCGATATCCTGGGTCATATAGACCGCCGTACCGTCGGAACGCAACACGATTTTTTCATCCAGTCCCTCATCGGTAAGATCGATCCAGACACTTCCGTCCTCCTTCCTATAGAAAACACCCTTTTGGAGTCCGTCCTCCACCACATCCTTCCCCAACAAATAGGTATCGCTTTCGTAATAGAGTTTATCGAAATCTACCCCAAGATTTTTGTAGGTTTCCTCAAAACCGTTATAGACCCAGCCGTTCATGGTAGTCCAAAGCGCAACTACCATATCATCCCCGGTCTCCCATTTGCGAAGCATTTCCTGGGCTTCCAGTAAAATGGGCGCCTCTTTTTCAGCTGTACTCTTTTCGGTCCCCTGAGCGATCAACTCTGCAATTTCGGCCTTATACGCCTTATCGAAGGCCACATAGTATTTCCCAACCAGTTGATCACCTTTCAGTCCGGTAGTTTCCGGTGTCTCCCCATTACCAAAGCGTTGCCAGGCCAACATGCTTTTACAGATATGGATCCCTCGGTCATTGATAATCTGGGTCTTGTATACCTTTTTTCCGGATGCCTGCAAAATTTCCGCCACGGAGTAACCCAGCAAATTGTTACGGATATGGCCCAAATGCAACGGCTTGTTGGTATTGGGCGAAGAATATTCCACCATAACCGCATCGGTATTCCTCTTGGAAACGTATCCATAATTCTCCGTATCGTAAACCGAATTGAAAAATTGGAGATAGAAACCGTCACTGATAACCAGGTTTAAAAAACCCTTGATTACGTTGAAACCAGAGACCTCCTCCACCTGCTCATCTAAAAATGCCCCGATCTGCCCTCCAATCTGTTCGGGATTTCCTTTTATATGCCTCAACATTGGAAATACAACTACGGTAATGTCCCCTTCAAAATCCTTTCGGGTAGGTTGAAATTCAACCGAGGACAACTCAATATCAAAAATTGATTTTACAGCTTCCTTTACCTTATGCCCTAAAACGTTTTGGATATCCATGAAAACTTGGGTTATGCGGCTGCAAAACTACATTTTTTTGCGCTTTTACAGGCGCATTAGCTTATTTAAGTATGGTTTTGAGTAACTTTATGGGGCTACGGAAAAAGAAAGCCTATGCTATTGAACGTATCGTACAACGATAAAAAAATCACCGAAAAAATCGATTCCGAGGTTGGTAAGCCTTTTACGCTAAAGGAACGATGGGCAATGGGCGGGATAGGATCCCCTAGGTTGTTCATCACGGAAACCAGTATTGAAATACACAACCTACTTATTTTGGACAATAATCGGGACCAATGCAATATTGAAATGCGGCCCAAAGGGATTATCGTCCGGTTTCGTTCCTTATTGGAAACCTTTGCCTTGGTGATACCGTATTATAAATTGACCCTATACAAGGGAGATATGGCCAAGTATTCCATTTATCGGGACCATCACTTTATTAAGGTTCAGGCAGATACCAAGGCGATACAGAAGTTTTTCAAAAAGATTTTGGACTATAAGGCCGATAATAGGCCTACTTCAATCGAGGATTTATGAAAATCCTGCTCACGGGTGCCAATGGCTATATAGGTATGCGATTGCTCCCCCAATTATTGGATTTGGGGCATAAAGTGGTCTGTGCGGTCCGTGATGAAAAACGTCTGTCCATTGATGAAGACACCAGGGCACTAGTGGAAATCGTGGAGATTGATTTCCTAAAGGCATTTCAACCGGATTTGCTGCCCAGGGATATCGACATAGCCTATTACCTTATCCATTCCATGAGTTCCTCCACGACCGATTTTGATGAAAAGGAAGCACGATCCGCGGAAGCCTTCAACGTCTACATGGCAGAAACTCATGTTCAACAGGTCATTTACCTCAGCGGAATTGTAAATGATACCCAATTGTCCAAACATTTGAGTTCCCGTAAAAATGTGGAGGACATTTTATATTGTGGAAAATTTAACCTTACCGTTCTTAGGGCTGGGATTATCGTAGGTTCCGGGAGTTCCTCCTTTGAAATCATCCGTGACTTGTGTGAAAAGTTACCCTTTATGATAACCCCAAAATGGGTGTTGACCAAAACGCAGCCCATTGCCATACGTGATGTAATCACGTTTCTAACGGAAGTGATCGGGAATGAGGACACCTATAACGACTCCTTTGATATTGGTGGTCCCGATGTACTCACGTACAAGCAAATGCTCCAACAATATGCCAAAGTTCGGGGGTTTAAAAATTGGATCCTCACCGTTCCCGTAATGACTCCCAAACTCTCCTCTTACTGGCTCTATTTTGTAACCTCCACTTCCTATAAATTGGCCATAAACCTTGTGGACAGTATGAAAATGGAGGTCATAGCCAAGGATAACCGTCTGCAGGATCTTTTAGGGATACGTACACATACCTATAAAGAGGCCATAGATATGGCCTTCAAAAAAATAGAACAGAACCTTGTGGTCAGCAGTTGGAAGGACAGCATGGTCAGCGGTCGCTTTAAGAAAAACCTCCAAAAATATATCCAAGTCCCAAAGTATGGTATTCTGAAAGATGAAAAAACGCTCAAAATCAAAGATGAGGAAAGGGTTTTGCGCAATATTTGGAAAATCGGGGGAAACACTGGTTGGTATTATGGGAATTGGCTTTGGAGGATACGGGGATTTTTGGATAAGCTCAACGGAGGTGTGGGATTACGAAGGGGACGTACCCATCCGGATAAGATTTATCCGGGGGATTCCTTGGATTTTTGGCGGGTACTCTTGGCGGACAGGGAAGCGAAAAGGCTGTTGCTTTTTGCGGAAATGCGGTTACCCGGGGAGGCCTGGCTGGAGTTCAAGATTGATGAGCGGAACGTTTTACACCAAACAGCCACTTTTAGGCCCAAAGGGCTTCGGGGCAGATTGTACTGGTACAGCATACTTCCTTTTCATTATTTTATCTTTGAGGGAATGATCCGGAATATTGCCAAAGCTAAATAGTATTGCAATCGAGCTTATAAAACCCTTAAAAAAGAACTATCTACTCACCATTTCATTAGGAATACTGTTCCTGTTTTCCATTATTGTCCTTTTTGCAACGGAAGCCAGCTATGATGCCATAGAATCCGCTTCAATTTGGGTTCGAAATTACTTCGGTTATTTCTATCTGTATCTGGGATTGGGCTGTGTGCTCCTACTTTTAACAGTGGCCATTTCTCCCTTGGGCAGGATAAGGCTCGGTAAAAAAAACCAGAAACCGGAACATTCCCTCTGGGCATGGACAGCCATGCTGTATAGTGCGGGTATGGGAGCGGGAATTTTATTACGCGCCGTTCAAGAGCCTGTCTTTATGTTTCAGAATCCACCTTATCCCACTGATCTAAAACCCGAAATCTTGGCCCTGGAATTTACCTTTTATCAATGGGGGTTTACCCCGTGGGCCTTTTATGGCCTCTTTGCCATGGTCGTGGGATATGCTTTGTTTGTACGGAAAAAAAAGGTATTGGTCAGTTCTACGATAGAAGATACCATCCGCAATACAGTGGCGAGAAAGGGAATAGATGTTGTAACCATACTTACAACGGTCTTTGGTCTAATTGCGGCCATAGGACTCGGAACGGCCCAAATCAATGGGGGATTGAATCATTTGTTTGCGTATGGTTTTGGTTTGGGCGCTACGCTTCTCCTGGCCGTTTTGATTTCCGCAATTGCTTTTTATTCGGCTTGGCAAGGCGTGAATCGAGGTATCAAGGTTATTTCAAAATTCAATATTATCATCACTTTGGTTTTGTTGTTCTTTATATTCTTTACGAGCAATCTAGGCGCTATTTTAAGTTCGTTGGGAAAAGCTACCTTACAGTATATATTGGACTTTATTCCGATGAGCCTTGCTTGGGGAAAATACGATCCAGGTATCGCCTTCCTAACGGATTGGACCTTTTACTATTGGGCCTTTTGGTTAGCCTGGGCCCCGTTTACGGGCATCTTTATCGCACGGATTTCCAAGGGCCGGACATTGCGCCAGCTGTTGTTGGGAGTTCTGATCATCCCGTCCTTGGGTACCTTTTTCTGGTTCTCCGTTTTTGGTACCTCGGCCTTCCAATTAATAGAAAGCTGGGGAACGTATGCCAACGAGTTTGGCAATGTGTTCTCCTCCATTTTTGTGTTTCTTGAAAACTATCCGATGGCCAGCTTGTTGAACCTGACCACCGTTTTACTCTTGATAAGTTTTTTGGTAACCTCGGTGGATTCGGCCGTTTTTGTACTCAGCATGTTTACGGATCGCGGGAAAAGAACACCTCGTAAGAGCCACAGACTGCTATGGTCCATTTTTATTCTACTGGCTACCTTGGCCTTGATCCTATTGGGAAATGCCAAGCCGGAGATCGATGTTTTGGTCGCGGTCCAAAAACTTCTGATCATTACTTCCTTGCCTTTTGCCCTTTTTATGGTAGTGATGACCGGTATTTTTCTCAAGGAAGTTTGGAAACGCTAAGTACCTATAGAATATCAAAAGATTCCCATAAAAGGCAAATTAAACAAACTACCAAAAGAGACCATGTTTGGGACACTGCCGGCAAAAGGTTTTTATTTTCGTTAAATCATCCTGTAAAACTGCCCTCCACCAAGACCATAATAAATAGCATTCCATCAAGGTATGAATCGCTGGTTGAACCTGATAAATGGTGTAAACTTATTGGACATCTTTTGTAAAATTCTTTTACATATATAAAGTCTCATATGTCTATATATCTACATAAAACCTTGATATATAGATTCTTAAATTTTTGGCACAAAATTAGTTTGATTTTTTTGAGTTGAACAAGTTTGCAATATTAAATGATTTTTTTTGGAGCAATTAATTAGAAAAACAAACGAGTTATGTTTAAAAACTATCTAAAGGTGGCTTTTCGGAATATTATTAGAAATAAGACTTTTTCAGCCATAAACTTACTAGGTATAGTTTTGGGTATGGTTTGTTTTCTATTTATATTTCTTTGGATACGGGATGAAAAGAGCATTGACAACTTTCATGAGAATGGTGAGAACCTTTTTAACGTATACTACTCCATTGAGTCGGAAGGCAAATTGAATGGTACTTACCAAAGTCCTACAGGTTTTAATGATACACGATTTTACCCCCTAATCGAAGGAGTACAAAAGAGTGTTCCAGGAATAAAACATATTTCCTTTTATGCTTCGGGATATGATTTGCCATGGGGATTTCCAGAGACTTTTATCGTTGAGGATAAGATGTATAAGCTTGAGGGTGCCAGAGCCAGTGAGGAGTTTTTCAAAATGTTCAACTATCCGATTATTTCCGGTGATTCTGAAACCCCGCTTACTGATATCAATACAATTGCTATTTCAAGAAAAATGGCCGAAATATTTTTTGGTACTCCGCAAAATGCAATTAACAAAATAGTCAAGTACAATGGTGAATTAGACCTAACGGTTACCTCTGTTTTCGAGAATGTTACTACAAAAAGCTCTTTGGTTTTTGATTATCTGGTTGATTGGGAAACCTTTGCGAGAGAACAGGTACAATATGCTTCGGACAATATATTTGCTACGGTACAGGTTGATAGTAAGGCAAACATAGATGAAGTGGAGCGTAATATAAATGGATACCTCCAAACACGTGTCGACCAGAACCAGCCAATCAAAATTGAAGCCAAATTAGCGCCTTATCAAGACCGCTATCTAAAAGCCAATTTTAAGGATGGGCGGCCCCATGGAGGGCGAATGGATTATTTGAAGCTTTTTGGTGCCGTGGCACTTTTTATTTTGATTGTTGCCTGTATTAATTACATGAACCTTTCTACAGCCCAATCCATAAAAAGAGCAAAAGAAGTTGGCGTTCGAAAAGTAGTTGGTTCATCTCGTAAGCACCTCACAAGACAATTTCTAATAGAATCCATATTGCTTTCCCTTTTTGCAGTTATTATCTCGGTATTACTTACTTGGCTACTTCTTCCATATATCAACGCTATAACCGGAAAGCAAATCGATCTCCCATTCGCGGTACCTTCCTACTGGTTGGCGGTATTGGGATTAATACTGGTAACCGGTTTGGTTGCGGGAAGTTATCCGGCACTCTTTATGTCTTATTTAAAACCGGTAGAGGTTCTACAAGGTTCCATACAGTTTTCCGGTTCCTCAAAATGGTTTAGAAAAGGTCTGACAATATTTCAATTCGGACTTTCGATACTACTGTTGATAGCAACTTTGGTCGTTTCAAAACAGGCAGATTATGTTCAAAACTCCCATTTGGGCTATAACCGCGAAAATCTTATCTACATCCGTATTGAAGGCATGTTTTCCAACCCCGAAAAGTATATGGTATTTAAACAGGAAGCCTCCAAATTACCAGGGGTAGCTCTTGTTGACAGAAGCAGTGAGGCGCCGCATTCAATGACTTTTGAGGTGTTCGATGCTATCAACTGGGAGGGAAAAAGTGTAGGCGAATCAATTGGATTTATGCCAAAATCCGTTGGATATGATTATTTAGAGATTATGGGTTTAAAGGTGGCTAAAGGACGTGGTTTCTCAAGAAATATAGCAACTGATTCTTCAGATGCCTTTATGGTAAATCAAGAGGCCATTAGGCAAATGGGCATTACAGATCCACTTGGCAAATGGGTATCGGCATGGAAAAAGAAAGGTCGTATCGTAGGTATTTTAGAAGACTATCATACAGCTTCCCTACATCAAAAAATTAAACCTGTAATAGTGGACGTAAAAGAAAATTTGCCTTTTGGTTTTATCCTTGTTCGAACTTTGCCCGGCAGAACCAAGGAAGCACTGGCAGGGCTTAAAAAAATATATGGCCGAATCAATCCCAATAGACCCTTCGATTTCAAATTTGCGGACAGTGAGTACCAAGCCATGTACAAAAGTGAGCAGGTGATTGCTAAACTCTCCAATATCTTTTCCTTTTTATCCATTTTTATTTCTTGTTTGGGTTTGCTTGGACTTGCCATGTTTTCTGCCCAGCAACGAATTAAGGAAGTTGCGGTACGTAAAGTACTGGGCGCATCAGTCAGTAACATTATGGGGCTTTTTTCAAAAGATATTATGAAACTCATAGGATTTTCATTTCTGATAAGTGCTCCTATAGCGTGGTATTTAATGAGTGAATGGTTAAAGGGTTTTGCCTACAAAGTTGATTTATCCTGGTGGATATTTGTACTGGCCGGTCTAATAGCCTGTATGATTGCTTTATTAACAATTAGTTCCCAGTCACTGAAAGTCGCCCTTTCCAATCCGGCAAAATCTTTAAAAACAGAATAAAGGGTAAATTCTGTCTTATGCCAAAAGACTATCGACTAGAACGTTGTATTTCAATAATCGTCTCAATTTAGAAAATAACAATAATCTATTATGGCCAAATGGCTATTTCTGAGTTTGTGCATTTACTAGTTGTTTTTCTCAAGGAAGTTTGGAAAGGCTAGGTGCATAGAAAGTATCAAAAAGTTCCGTAAACGAACTGCCAAATGAAATCATGTTTGGGACGCCATAGCCTAGATATTCAAAAGGGAAGTCTGGTTCCGTAAAACGGCCATTTTATGAAACCGATTCCCATATCGTCCATTACATAGTTTTTCGAGTGAACAGGTGTAAATAAGTTGGACATTAATTGTCAATTATATTTACACTATTGTTTGCCAAAAGCTTATTCATTAAATACATTCAATTGAATATCAAGTAATTGTATAGATGGCATAGAATTAGCTGAATTTTTGGAGTTCAAAGTTCTTGTAACGAGTTGGTCTAATAATCGTTAGTAATAAATTATTCATATACGCTTGACATGGTCATCAATTATTTCAAAATTACCTGGAGAAACCTTCTGAAAAACAAGCTGTTTTCATTTGTCAATATTTTAGGCCTATCCATTGGCCTATCAACTTGCCTTCTTTTGGTGCTCTACATAACTGACGAGTTGAGCTACGACAAGCACCACGATGGTGCTGACCGCTTGTACAGGGTCGCTCTGGACACAGAGAACGAAAGATGGGCGGGCACCCCCGGAGTCATGGCGAAGGGGTTACAACAAGATTTTCCAGAAATAGAGGAAGTGACCAGGGTCCTTAATTTTCCGAACACGGGGAACCTGCTCTTAAAAAATGAAAAGCGCAACATCCAAATTTTCGAACTAAAAGGCTATTACGCCGATTCCACTTTTTTTGAGGTTTTCACCTATGAGTTCAAATATGGAAACCTTGAAACTGCATTGAACAGTCCGAATACGATTGTTATCTCCGAGGAAATCTCCCAAAAGCTATTCGAGAACGAAAACCCGATAAATCAAATTGTCAGTGTTGAAATTCCGTATGGTAAAATTGATTATACGGTTAAGGGTGTCTTTAGAAACACCGAAAACAAGTCTCATGTTAATCCTAATTTGATTTTATCGATGCAGAACGGGGATATCGGGCAATGGGTCAAGGGCCAGACCAACTGGGCCACCAATAGCATATTCCACACCTATATCAAATTGAGAACGGGTACAGATCCTGTTGCCTTTGAGAACAAGTTGCCAGAGTTCCTGGAAAGAAATGCGGGCAACGATTTTAGGGAGGCGGGCCTGGAGAAAAGTCTTTTTTTACAGCCTGTAAAGGATATTTATTTGAAATCCTCCATTGGCCATGAGTTATCTAGCAATGGCAGTATGTTGTACATCTACATCTTCGGTTCGATAGCCGCCTTTATCCTTTTGATAGCCTGTATCAATTTTATGAACCTTTCGACAGCCAAATCCGAGAAGAGGGCCAATGAGATAGGGGTCAGGAAAGCTGCGGGGGCCACCAAGAAATCCTTAATCTCCCAGTTTTTGGCAGAGTCCATGTTCATGTGCCTGTTATCCCTATTGCTCGCCTTTATCGTTGTATTGGCGTGCCTGCCCATTTTTAATGTCTTGACACAGAAAAGCCTTTCGTTGCTAAGCAATCCGGAGATATTGCTTTGGATTCTTGGCCTCACCCTACTGACCGGATTGCTCTCCGGAAGCTATCCCGCCCTATACCTTTCTTCCTTCAAGCCCGTTACCGCACTTCAAGGAAAAGGTGGCCGTACAAATACGACAACGACAATTAGGAAGGGACTAGTGGTATTCCAGTTCTGTATTTCCGCTTGTCTCATTTTGGTTTCGATCCTTTTTTGGAAACAAATGATTTTTTTGGAGAACCGGGACCTTGGCTTCAAAAAAGACCGGCAAATTGTCCTTCCTTTTCGAAATGTGACTACAGCGGAGAACTATGATGGATTAAGGGGTGAAATTCTACGTATTCCGAATTTGGTATCCGTTTCTGCCGGTTCGACCTATCCCGGATTCGAGTTGGTACAGTCAAGAATGGTTTTCGGACTAGGAAAGAACAAGAATGAACAGATTGAAGTCCGTTTGGCACAGGTTCAGGATGACTACATAGAAACCTTGGGATACGAACTGTTATATGGAAGGGGGTTGTCGAACAGTGAAATCGAACGGGGGGATGCCATAGTCGTTAATGAAATCGCCTTGAAACGGTTGGGATATGACCCGTCCAGCGCTGTTGGTAAACAAATCAACTATGAGGAAGCAGGGCAACGAAAAACCTATGAGATAGTAGGAGTATTGAAAAATTTCCATCATGAAAGTTTGCATAAGACCATTAGTCCGTATGGGCTTATTGGACTGGGAAAGGCAAATCCCAATTATTTTATAGCTAACATAGGGAAAGGAGATTTGGATAAAACGATTTCGCAAATTGAGGGCATTTGGAACAATGTGAACAAGGGCACACCCTTTGAGTACTCATTTTTGGACGATGATTTCCAGAAAAATTATGAAAAGGATAAACAAACCACAAAAGTTACGTTAAGCTTTACGTTGATTGCCATTTTCATCGCCTGTATAGGGCTATATGGATTGGCCTCATATACTACCGAGCAACGAAAAAAGGAAGTTGGGATAAGACGTGTTCTAGGGGCTTCCGTCTCAAGTATTGCTGTTCTGTATCTCAGAAATTTTTTGAAGCTGGTATTGATTGCATTGCTAATTGCTAGCCCTTTGGCCTATTATTTGGGCAATAGTTGGCTGCAAGATTTCACGTATAGAATAAATATTAGTTGGCAATTATTTCTTTTGGGTTGTGTCTCTGTGTTGTGCATTGCGTTCTTTACTGTTGGTTCACAGGTGGTAAAAGCTGCCAATATAAATCCAGCAAAAAATTTAAAAGCTGAATAGTCCCTTAAATCAAAGCTATTACGGGATTCTATTAAATCTCTAGACGGTTGGAACAATTGACCTATTAAAAGAACAGCATCCAGAAGAAAAAGAAGTTTCAAAAAGCGTTACTTATTCCAGAATGGTTTGAACCCCATTTTCCAAGGAATACAGTGCCTTGATCTCGTCTTCGGTCAGAGCTTTATTGTAAATGGACAGCTCGTCCATAAATCCAATATAGCTTAGTCCCAAATAGATGTTGGACCGATCTAATTCCCAGGTAAAGGAATCGGTAATATCCGGCCTTGTTCCTTTCAATTCCCCGTTTATGTAAAGGGAAGCTTTGCCTTTTTCGGTATTCAATCCGGAAAGATTGATGAGTATATGCGTCCATTCCCCTTTGGCAAAAGGTGGATTGCTCACGGGTGCGAGTTGTGGTAGAAAAAGATCATCCTCATCTTCCAATCCATCGGGGTTCCAGATATTTCTATCTCCGATGACCCCTAATCTGAAGTCCCTAGGGTTATTTTCGGTAAAATCTACCCAAATGGCGGCATCGTTATAACTAACGTCCGTAATTTGAATGGGATCACAATAGCCTGGTTCCAGATCGGTGGCAGGGTTAAGACTCAACCAAAAAGAAATGGCCCCGTTCCAATTCTTCTTGCTATACGCTATGTTTCCAGCACTGGGATAGTAGATATATCCTTTGCTACGTTCGGTAAATTGAAGCCCATACCCATATTTGCCCTTGCCCGCCTGGCGACTAATATCCGGTTTGTGCAGGCCAACTTTGGAAGAATCAAGAGAATCTCTGTTGGCAACGGTATACATTAGGGAATCCCCGACCGAAAAATCGGCATTGACCCCAGTATCAAAAGAAGCATAAAAAGTAAGTGCCTCCTTTAAGTTGTCTTCCGTGGTGTTTTCCTTAACCGCTTCCTTTTTAAGATTTTTTTCCTTACAGGAGGTCAATCCAGTAGTACATACTAGAATGGGGAGTGCAATGTATTTTACGATATGTGTCTTGGTCATAGGTTTTCGTTTTCAAAAGAGTCCGACTTCTAAAGTACATAATTAATACATAGGGTCGTACGAATATGTGACAATTGAATCCACATTATTTAAGAGGCACCTTACATATTTGCGATTCTTTTTTGGGCAACAAAGACTATGAATAATGGTTCCTATTAGCTAATTTGGCCAACACAAATCAAGGTCAGTACTTCTAGTGATACAAAAAACAAATTTACTTCAGGGCTTCACAATTCTATCCTTTCTTTTATTGATGGGCTGTTCCAATGATGAAGATAATTCCGGTCAGGACCTGATTAAAAGGGAATACTCCTCGGAAGCTAACATTGAATACAATACATACTGGATTTCAAAATATAACGGATCTGGCCAAATCATCAGTAGAAAGACCAATGACGATGCTAGGAATGGCAATTCATCTCGCCATTCCGTGCCAAACGAGTTTGAGTATGATGCCAATGGACGCTTAATTTCTACAAATACCGTTGATTTTGGATACGACAGTGCCGGTAGGGTAATTTCAAGAACCGGACCAACGAAATCAATAACCCAATATTTGTCCTATTTAGACGATGTGATAACCCTTACGGATAATTCATCCGATTATGTGCGGACATTCAAACTTGACTCAAAAAACAGGGTAATTGAGTTCAATGGGGAAAACAATGAACTTACGGCAAGGATTCAATACGACGAATTTGACAACATCACAAAAGTTGAGTTTGTGCCGGTACATCCGGAATGGTGGAGCACTAAGGACGTGATAGAGATAGAACATGATTCAAATCCAAATCCCTATCTTAATTCCTACAGGGATTATATTGAGTCCAGTAGATTATTCCAATTTTCAATGGATGATAAACTTTGGGTTTACCTTGTTTTCTTTGCAACGAACAACATCGTCAAATTCGAAAGTTATTCGGAATCATATAACACGGAAACGGGAAGCTATGATAGGTCCGACTTTACGGAAAGCTATCAAATAGAACATGAACTTAATTCAAATGGGTTCCCTACTATTTTCAGGATAAGCCATTCCCTTGAACAACCGGATAGGATCCTAACCAGCAACTCATTGGTCAAATTGGTTTATTGATTTATACAATTGTTTGCATGGACAACATTGGCTAACAACTCCAGGTATACATCCGTTGTTAGGTGTTTTTTAAACGAATATTCTATTTTGATATTTTCATGGCGGTACGATTATTAATCATTCTCGCAGGCCTCCAACCAAACTTGGATAAAACTTAGAAAAAGAGTTGAATTAAGCTAGCGGTCATATCCTTTGAGATTCGTAAAAAGAACGTTTAAAGGAATAAACCGATACATATTATTCAGTCAAATTTATCTGAAGATCAAAAGAACCGAGGCACTAAGAAGAGGCAAGGTATTATGCTCGTTCCCAGAGACTATCCATAATCCTTATGGTTACCCTAGGGTCTAAATCCTATTTTTCGCCGGATAAAAGGGTATTTATCACAAATTTCAGGATGGCATCATTGTGGGTTACCATGTCCTTAACCGAATTTGAAATCCGGTAATCCGGAACCACGGTTCTTTTTTGGACGTGTTCTTCCATAGTGTAGGCTGCATGTAAAAGGGGTAGGTAAATGGCCGTTTCCGTGTGGTCCCCCACAATGGAAATCTGGCGTACGCCATTACTGATGCCCGCATACCCATAGGTTTCTTCCCCTACAAGAATGGCCTTGGTGTGTTCCTTTAATAGGCCAGCGGCAATGCCTGCCGCCGATGTTGTCCCGCCATTGATCAGTACAATTAGGTTTCCGGTATAGGGATAATCCTTAACCGGATCATAAACCATTAAATCTCGCAACACCTCGGTTCTTGTTACCTTGAACCTTCCATTTGCAATGGGTACCAGCCTGAACGAAACATCCAAATTTAGTGTATCTCCTGTCGATTCCAAGAAATACTGATCGTCTCCCAAAGTTGATATTTCTCTTGCCGGAATAATCGGCTTGTTGATAAAATACTGGAGCAAATAGGCCGCATTGCTTGCCTTTCCCCCGCCATTGTCCCTTAGATCGACAATCAGGTTCTGAATGTTCCGCCGGGATACTTCCTTAAAACAATCTTTGTAGAAATCGGGATAAGTGTTTTCCGGGTCATTGAAGCCGTCTTTGATGAATCGGTCAATTTTCATGTAGGCATAATCCTCATACACTTCAAAATTGAAGGCTTCTTCTTGTTTTTGTTGAGGATATTTTTTGGCCTCCTTTTTTTCATAAGCTCCTTTTGAAATTGCATCGACCTTGGCCCGTACGATCTCTTTGGTTCCATAGTCCCGGTACACCATATCCCAAGATTGTTGTTCCCCATAAATTTCGGGATAAAGCCTATGGAAAGATCTATAAGGGCCACCCAGCCAATGGTACATGCCATTGGAGCTTTTCCCGTCCGAGGAGTAATGCCTTAAGATCTCCTGTAAGATTTCATTGCTAAGCTTGCCATCTATCGCAATAATTTCAGAACCTTCGGGAATTTCCAGGGAGCTCATGTTCCTTAGTATAAAGATTCGCTCATTACGGACATATACTTGGAAGGGAAGCCGTTTCTGATCATTGATAACACTGCCCAGCCCACCAAAGGCATAGGCTTGGGTATGCCCATCATGAATCGATGCGATTAACCTAAGGACTATTTTGTAAAATGCCGTACCCGTCATGGGTTCGGAGGTTTCCGATTTTAGGTTCTTGAACACTTCCTCAAATTCCTCGGGGCTTTGGTGGGTATAGGTTCCCGGATGGACGTTGATAAGGGCGGTTTTAAACTTTTCCAGATCGGCGTGCATCTGTTCAGGCCGATACGTTATAATCTCCTGTGCCAGACCTGTAAACCCATAAAAACCAAGTAGGAATGTAAAAAACCGCTTTAAGGCCCTATCCATTTTTTTGTTCATTTTCACAATCGATGGTTCCCTACCTCTCCACAAAATCAATTTGAAAGGTTCCGGAATTCAGGGTTTTGGAAGCACTCTTACGTCCTTGAACGAACCTTCCTCGCTATCTATCCACAACCCTAATTTCCCTTCGTTTCGAGTGCTTACTTTTTCGACCTCCAAGGTAGGTACATCCGATCGGTTAATATACACCTTTACATTCGGCGTATTGATTTCAATGGTAACATGGAACCAATCGTTCGGATCGGGAACGGGTACCGCGGCATTTTCATACTTTCCAGGGAATTTTTTCCGCAATACATGCCATACATTGTCGGGAGCGTTAATGTATTGTACCGCGTTGTTCTTTTTTTCCTGACTTTTAAAATTAAAGGGACGGAAGTAAACGGCATCGTAATGGGTATTGTCCAGACCGTGAAAGGCCAAACCCAGAAAGCTTTGGCCACGGACGTCCTTTCCCTTTACCTCCAATTCCACAACGCCATTTTTAAAGCTTCTGTCGTTTAACCAGAGTAACGCACTTCCATTACCCTTATTTTTTAAATGAATGGTACCATTTTCAAAAGTGGCCGTTCCATTATACGTGGTCCAATTTCTCGGACTAGCCTTGATGCTCTCTTGAGCATATAAAGTATTGATCGGGATGAATGCGAAAATAAATACGAATACAATTGACCTCATGTTTTTTTAGGACAATACTAGGGTATATGAGGTTTTATAGGCAATCATTTCTCGGTCAAAACCCGGTCAAAGCAATTTTATGGAAGCATAATTTCTAAATTTGCATATGGCAAGATCTGAACAGGAATTTATCGACCTCTGTAAAAAACAAATAGAACGAAAGTTCCTATTTGGAACCGGCAATGAGGTAACGCAAAGGGACCTGGAGGTTTTGTCGGAGCATATAGAAGAAAAAACGGGCACCAACATAAGTCTTTCCACTTTAAAGCGTCTTTGGAAGAACAACTATAAACAGAGGCCTCAATTGGCTACACTCAATGCCTTGGCCGCAATCCTCGAATTCAAGGATTGGCAAAATTTTAAGAGCGCCCATGCCCGCAAACGGACTTCCTTGGCCAAGATGCTACAGTGGTCCGTCCCCGGCCTTTTACTGGCCATTGTCCTGCTTTCCATATTTGGTTCTTCATCCGAATCGGAAAAAAACGGCAAAGAAACATTCGAACAGATTCAGATTACGGGACCCATTCGTTTTGAAACTTCCAAAACGGTAACCCAGGGCATCCCCAATACTGTGGTCTTTTCTTATGACGTATCCAAGGTGGTCGCCGACTCATTTTACATCCAACAATCCTGGGATCCCAACAATAAGGTGGCCATTGACCCCAAAGGCAGTGCCCTTACCAGTATCTATTATGAGTCCGGTTATCACCGGGCCAGATTAATGGCCAATGATTCCGTTATAGCCCAAAGGCCCATCCATATTCTGAGTGAGGATTGGGAACCCCATTTGTATTACGAGGAAGAGGATATGCCGATTAATCTCAAAGACGAATCCTTTATTGCCAATGGCCAATTGCATTTGGACAAAACAGTATTGGAAAAGTATAAAATAGACCTTTCCAAGGAATTTTACAGTAGAATCTCCAATAGTCAAATCTTTGATGTACACTCCGATAATTTTAACCTTTTTACGCGGCTGAAAGTAGATGGTGTGCGCAATGAGCTATGTCCCTGGGTGTCCGTTATCATCGTAACGGAAGTACACATTTTTAGGGTAACCTTAATGGACAAGGGTTGCGAAAAATATGCCGGTTACAAACTGGGGGAAATTTCGAAGGGCGGTCATGACAATGACCTTTCCGCCCTAGGGTGTGCTATTACCGATTGGCAGGATTTGGAAATAAGGGTAAAGGGCAAGCATGCCCAAATCTATCTCAACGATACCCTGACCTATGCGGAAACCTTCCATAAAGATCTGGGAAAGATAGCCGCGCTTGTCTATGCTTTTGACGGAACTGGATCCATGGATTATATAAAATTACAGGACGGCAATGGGCAAATCGTATTCGAGGATGGTTTTGAAAGGTAGAATTACCAAAAAAGGGAATTGATGATTTTAAGGGGGTTTACATGGGGTATCAAAGATCATAAATTGAATGTTTCAAGGGAATTTTGGATCCTTAGCATCCAGTACCACTAATTTGCGCGTTTTGGGAACGGCTTCTTTTTTGTGAACTATCACTTTGCCTGGCCAAAAAAATTGAATTCGCTGTCTTAAGGAAGTAATTTCCCTTTTATAGCCCCTGCTGGTTTTTTTCATTCCGTTCGTAAACTTTTTATGGCAGTTGCTCTTCCGGCCTTGATGGCCTGAAAACTTACCGTAAGAATGGTAATCGCCAATGCACCGACCACTGCCAATACAAAAATCCACCACTTAATACCGATCCGATAGGCATAGTTTTGTAACCAGCCGTTCATCACGTAATAAGATATGGGTATGGCAATAAAGCATGAAATGGCGACCAGCTTCAGAAAATCCTTTGAAAGCATGTTCCACACATTGAACATTGAGGCGCCCAATACCTTTCTAACCCCGATTTCCTTGGTGCGCTGCTCCGCTACAAACGACGTCAATCCAAATAATCCCAGACAACTGATCAAAATCGCAAGGGCCGTGAAAATTCCTGATAACGTTCCTATACGCTCCTCGGCTGCAAACTTTTCCCCGTACTCGGTATCAATAAAATCATATTCAAAAGGAATATCCGGAAAATGTTCCTTAAAGACACGTTCAACAATTGCAATATTACGGCTTGCACTTTGTCCCGGATTCAACCTTAAATTGTAGTAACCCAGATTTTGGAACCTATCAAACACATATAGATGTTGCTTTATAGGTTCATAGGGCGATTGGGTAACCATGTCCTCCACAACCCCGATTATCTTCAAAGGTGGATTTGGATATTCTACGTCATCATGCTTTAATAATTTACCAACAGGGTTTTCCATACCCAGATATCTTTTAGCGGTCTCGTTAATAAGAACGCCTAGGGAGTCAGAAGCGAAATCCCTTGAAAAATCCCTTCCCTCAACGATTTTCATATTCAATGACTTGGCATACTCGAACGAAACATCGGTCCATGCGAAATCTTCTTGAAAGCCATCGGGCTTCCCCTCCCAGGTAAACCCATCCCTGTTCGACCAAATTCGTGTTGTAGGGCTACTGGATGCGGACATTTCGATTACGGCGCCCGAGTTTATGAACTCGGTTCGCATCAAATCATACTTTCCTACGAAATCATCGGTAAATGTGGCTACCTGAATTAAGCCCTCTTTATCATAGCCTACCGGACGATTTTTGGCATAATGGATCTGTTGCATTACGATAAAGGTGCCAATAATAAAGGCGACCGAGACCGTAAACTGGAGCACCACCAGGATTTTCCTTGACAACCCGGCATATTTACCGGCCTTAAAAGTCCCTTTTAAGACTTCCACAGGCCTAAATGAGGATAGATACAGAGCCGGGTAGCTTCCCGCCACCAAGGAAGTGAAAAGAATAAAGATTACGGATATCAGCCAAAAGAAGGGATTCGACCAAGGAAAGGCGATTTCCTTTTTCGCCAAATCGTTAAATCCGTCCAATGAAAATAGAACGATCAGAATCGCAATACTAAAGGCAAAAACAACCACCAAGAAAGATTCGCTCAAAAACTGATTGATCAACTGACCCCTTTGTGAACCGATCGATTTTCGTATACCTACCTCCTTGGATCTTTTTTCGGATCGGGCCGTACTTAGGTTCATGAAGTTGATGCAGGCCAAAAGCAGTACAAAGGCACCAATGATACCAAAGGACCACACATATTTTATTCTCCCACCGACTTGTTTGCCATTTTCAAAATTCCCATGTAGATACCAATCCTTCATCGGAAAAAGAAAAATATGGGGGTCGAACTCCGCCGTATCCGCATTCAGGTCTTTTTTTACACTGGCTATTTTTGAGGACACGTCTTCCATGTTTGCATTGTCCGCCAATTGCACAAACATTTGAAAAGAGTTCTCATCCCAGTCATCCTCGGCATTTCTTGCCCATTCCCGAGCGGAAAGAAAGTAATCCCACGGGGCAATATATTCTACTTCACTAAAGGTATTGTTGGACGGAATATCTTCATAAACGGCCGAGACCATCATAACATCTTGATTACCAATTTTCAAGGTTTTACCTAAGGGGTCCTCCTCCCCAAATAACGCATGGGCAAGGGATTTGGAGAGCATGATGGAATTGATTTCCCTTAAACCGTCCTTCTCGCCCTTTATTATATTTAGGTTCAAAAGCTCCGGAGCTTCTCGTTGCATATATATCCCAGGTCTCGAAATATTGGTTTCACCGTATTTCAGATACAGATTCATTCTCCAAGACGACATAACTAGATGTTTGAAACTATCACCATAACCATCTCGCAAGGCTTTCTCCAGCGGCCTCGGAATCGAGGGCCCTGTAGTTGTATTTCCATTAAAGGTCAATGATTGAAATACCTGGGCAATCCTATCCTTATTCTTGAAGTAATCATTATAGGATAGTTCATCAAAGACCCAAAGCCCGATCAATAGGGTAACGGTCATGCCAAGGGCAAGTCCACCAATGTTTATCGCCGAATAACCCTTGTTCTTCTTGAGGTTGCGCCAGGCAATTGTTATGTAATTCTTCAACATGGTATCTAGGTTACGGATACTATACCTTAGGTTCGCTTCGTATTATTTGAATTTTGGTCTTGGGACCCAATACGATAAAATATCTTGGTTCTAAATTCATGCCATGATTCCAATTCTTTTGTAATCAATCCATTACGAAGAATAGTATAAAAATGAAGCTAGGCCATTGTCCAATTATTGGACATAGAAATGTAAAGAAAATTTACACTTTGTAAATAGGTTCGGTTGGTACTATTATCTATATGGGGCTTAAAATGAAACCATTTCAATGGTTCCATATAACCAACCTTTCTTGGGAATAAGCTCATTACGTCCAATCTGTCCAATTAACTCGTCGTTTTAAACTACTCCATTTATGGCTATTCTTTCTACTCCTCCCTCAAGGTATGCACAGGATTCCCGTTGAGTTTGAAAAACTAATTTTTAATGGGTCATTTTATTTCTGCATTGACAGTTAATGAACTTTAGAAGCGGCTTAAGGAAAAAGTAACAGTTGCCTATCCAATTGAAGACATGATATACGGAAAGAGGGAATTACAAAGGTTGATAGACCAGATTTATACTTCATTACGGCCTAAAACCCTGGAACTGTTCAAACTATCCAAGAATCAAGGCCTTACCCACCAGGAAATTGCTTCCTTAAAGAACATCTCGGCTAAAACCGTGCTAAGACCCAACCATAGCGGTGGGAATAAATTTCCAGCCCTTGTTTAGTCTTTGTCCGTTCTGGTTTTGTTATTCACTCAATAATTCAAGAGTAACCAGATAAGCACAGTGGTCCGATGCAATCGTATCTCTAATAACTTCACGATCAATGATTTTCCAACGGTCTTTTGGATAAAACATTACGTAGTCGATTTTTACCTTCGGGTTATCGGAAGGATGAGTAGGTTCTGGGTTTTCTTTATCATAGGTAGCTTCCCAAATCTCCTCAAGAATGGAAATGGATCCACTTTCTGGGGTTGCATTGAGGTCTCCCGCTAAAATGGTAGGGTACTTGTTCTTGGAAAACACTTCGTTTATCTTTTTAGCCTGCAATTCTCTCCCAGCACTACCTTCATGGGCAAAATGTGTGCCTATAAAGGCAATCGTATCCTTTGAAGGTAATTCTGCCACTATTTCAATGGCGGCCCTGGGTTCCTGTCCCGGTATGTATGGTAAGGCCACGTTCCTTGTACTCAAAAATGAAAATTTGGACAATATTCCTTCACCATACTCTCCCCCGTCATAATACATCGCCCTTGCAAATAAGGGAACCATTTTGGTCCTCCAACCCAATTCAGTGGCCAAATCGTATTTCTTGGACCTGTTTACTTTATAGTCCACTTCTTGCATGGCTACAAAATCTGGATCTACATCGTTTATGAGTTTTGCCAATACATCTAGATTAAAATCCCCTTTTGTGGTTCTTCCCCCAAGGATATTGAACGATAGTACTTTTACAATTTTTTTGTTCTTGACCTTAATTTGAGCGTGTACAGGCGCAAAAGTGAGAAGGCATATTATAACAATCGACATTTGTAATTTCATTGGCTTCATAGTTTTTCAGATAAAGGATTATTCCCTTATTTGGTTTTAGAAATCAGTAATCCAATCTGAATTTTGAAACTATCAGGAAACAATCCGAGGAAAGCTAATAATTAAAATGTTTCGGAACAATAGCTCTTATAAGAAATACTGACCCAATCCTAGTTCATAAGGCTATTATCTTAGAGGACTATCTATTCCTCCCGCAAAGTATGCACAGGGTTCTTGTTGGCTGCCTTAATGGTTTGTGTGCTTACCGTCAAAAAAGCGATTCCCAACGCCAGCAGTCCCACGGTTACAAATATCAACCAATCCAAGTGGATCCGATACGCGAAATCCTGAAGCCATCTTCCCATTCCCAAACCCGCTATGGGAACGGCGATAACCGCGGACACCAGAACAAGTCTTAAAAAACCCTTTGAGATAAGGCTCACAATATCGGTTATGGTGGCACCCAACACTTTGCGGATGCCGATTTCCTTGGTACGGAGCAATATGCTATGGGTCACCAGACCAAAAAGACCGATGCAAGCTATAAACAAGGCAATACCGGTAAAAAGGGTGAAGAGTTCCCCAAAACGCTTTTCGGATCGGTATAGTTGATTAAAGGATTCATCCATAAACCGATGTTCAATAGGAATTTGGGGCAAAAAGGTTTTCAACGTTCTTTGAATGTGGGCCAGGGAATTGTCCCAATCCTTTAGGGTCGTTTTAATCACAATATTACCGTATGTACTACGACGCTTGGTACCCATGGCAAGGAATAAGGGTTCTATGGCCAAATCAAAGGGTTGAAAATGGAAATCCTTAACAACACCTATTACCCGCTTTTTGTCAAAGGTCTTACCAATTGCGGACTCCCAACCGAGTGCCTTGACCGCCGACTCGTTTAAAATGATGCTGGCCGTAGAGTCGGTTGGGTGCTCAGGGGAATAGTTCCGACCTTCTACCAAGGACATCTCGAACAAATCGATAAAATCGTAATCGATATAATTGCGATAGATCCAAAGCTTCTCCTGGCCATTATTTCCTTCCCATGTATTCACAATGCCCTGAGACCCCATGTTTAAGGGTAAAGAGCTGGCAAAAGCAATTTTTTTGATTTGAGGATGTTTTAACAATTCCGCCCTAAGGGCATCCCTACGTTCATAAAAATCGACTTGTCGGTAAGGAACATAAACTACCTGATCCCTGCTATATCCCAACTTTTTGTTTTGGATATATTCCAACTGTTGATAAATGACAACACTAGCTATTGCCAGTACGATAGCCGCGGTAAACTGCCCTATCACCAATATATTACGTAAAAAAGCCCCCTCTTTTCCCCTTTTAAGCCATCCCCCCTTCAAGGCCTTTATGGGAGTTATAGCGGATGACAATAGGGCGGGATACAGTCCGGAAAGTCCTCCCAATACAACGGCAATAGATAGCATAATCGCAAACAAGGTACGATTGCCCTTTAAATCAAGGGAAATCTGCTGGTCTATCAGTTGATTAAATAGCGGCAATAGGAAGTAGACCAATCCAATGGCCAGCCCAAAACTAAAAAAGGTAATGAAAAAGGACTCTACCATAAATTGATTCACCAATTGCCCCCTTTTGGCCCCCAATACTTTACGCATACCTACCTCTTTGGAACGTCCCGCCGATCGGGCGGAGGCCAGATTCATATAATTTATGGAGGCCAATAACAAGATGACCAGGGCAATGGAGGCGGAAAAGTAAATATAGCGGATATCACTATTGGCGCCAATTTCAAAATTGATTTGGGAACGTAGATGTATGTCCCGTAAAGGTTGAAGAAAAAACTTGGGTTGGAATGCAGATCCTTGGTACGCCGTTTCCAGATAAGCGTCCAATGTCCCAAATTTTGCTTCCAATTCCCCATACTTGTACCCTTCCGGCAAAACAATATACGCCCTATAATTATTGCTTCCCCAGCGACCCAGATCATCCTGATACCAAGGCAGGTTTTGAAAGGAAGTGATATAATCAAAATCAAAATGTTGATTTTTAGGGGGATCCGCAACGATCCCCTTTACGGTAAGCGGTCGGTCATTTTCAAAGTGTAGGGTCTTACCCATTGGAGATTCTTCCCCAAAGTATTTTCTTGCCAGTGATTCCGTTAAAATAACGGCATCCGGATCTCTCAAAGCCTCTTTTCCCAATCCTTCCTTGATAGGATAAGTGAAAACCTCAAAAAGGTATTCGTCCGCAAACAAACCTTGTTCATAAAAAGTTTGTTCCCCAAGGCTAAACAAGGCATCATGTACCCCAAGGGTCGTGGCGGCCTGCACTTCTGGAAAAAGTTCCTTTAAGGTTGGCACCAAAGGCATAGGGGCCACTGCAAAACGATTACTCCCCCTAAAATTATTGCCCTTTTGAATCTGGGACACCCGATAGATCCGATCTGCTTTTTCATGATGCTCATCATAGCTTAGTTCATATTGGATATACAGGGAGATAAAAATAAAGCAAATCATTCCAATGGTCATCCCACCGATGTTTATCAAGGTAAAGACCCGATGTTTTAATAGATTTCGGATTCCTATCTTTAAATGGTTTTTAAACATGGCCCGATCAAAGATGTTTGATGTTCTTGGGAACGACCGTATCAGTCCCGGTCTGAAGAGTCGTAGAACATCCCATATAAAAAGTCGCTTTGCACTGCCTCTTCCCTTTTCTTCCCATCTTTTTCCAAACCTTTCTCTAAGGTCCCCCTCCAAATCCTCCACATAATCCGGGCGGCAGTACCAACGGAAAAAGGAGAGTATCCATTTTGGTGGATTATGGTCGTTCTTTTTAAGCATAACTGTCTCCAATATCCAAGTTTGGAATGGCATTCCATAGATTCATCCGTTGTTCCCTGGTGGTCTCCAATATCTCTCTCCCATAGGTAGTCAGCGCAAAATATCGTTTACGTTTACCTCCCCTCATTTTGGTCGCCTCCCCAAGTCTGGAAGAGAGATACCTCTTTTTTTCCAAGCGTCTCAAAACAGTTTGCAATGCGCCGATACTTACCTTTCGGTCCAGTCGTCGTTCCATTTCATCGATAATGGCGACACCATAGGCCTCATCATATAATATGGCCACGGTAAGAAGTACTATTTCCTCAAATTCTCCCAGGTGATGTTTGCTCATAATCCTATATTTGACTCAAATGTAGTTAATATTATTGTTCGAACCTAATTTAATACTTAAATGTAGTTTTTATTGTATAAGGATATCTGCAAAATTTTTCCCCAGTATCGAAAAGAAATCTGGCATAACGACCAATAAGTTTAATAAAACCTCTGCATTTATTGATTCCGATAGCGTAACTATTTCAAAAAATCTCTATCTTATTATTGACCTTGAACAGTCTTTAGAATTAACTTTTCAATGAAAAATCGGCGGATACTAAAAATGGCTTTTCTTTTTATTTGCCCTTTCTTGGCAAATTGCTCCGATGATGAACACACTCTTGTTACAAATCAGGAAGGAACCGTTTTGGGTGAGGTCCCATGCAATACCGAAAACAATGGTCTCGCCGTTCGAATTGACGTCGATAACTTAGAATCCCCGAATTTTATTATAACGGCTACCCTGCCAGACAGCCTTAAACAAGAGGGACTTAGAATCAGTTTTGACATGGAACTGTCCATGGAAGGAATAACACTTTGTACCGTGAATTTCTTTCCGAACCAATTCTATGAGGTGAGCAACACCATACCTATTAAGGATTAGTCTTATCCTAGTAATTGCTTTTTCTTTGACCAGTAACGGAATTTGAAATCATTGCGTTAATTGTATTCCGAGAGTTTTTAAAACTAACATGTAATTAGGAGTCCCCGCTCCTTTCTTCACCCCGATTTTTAATCGGCAGATTAAAGAAATCGAACAAGAATTGTATGACAATAGGTCTCGGTTATTAGTTAAACATTAGATTATACTATCATTTTCTACAAATATTAATGATATATATATATCAAAAAACATATATATTTGTTATACAAAAATTAATGATATATGAAATGATACGGAGTTTAGGACATTTGGAAGAAAGCATTCTATTGATCGTAATGATCGAAAAGGAGGCCTACGGGGTATCCATATCCGAAGCTTATGAACGGCATTTAGGCAAGCGTATTTCCATACCTGCAACCCATACGGTTTTAAAAAGGTTGCAGCAAAAAGGACTGGTCAGATCCCAAATGGGAGGAGCTACTCCCGAACGGGGCGGGCGGCGTAAAAGAATATTTGAAGCTACCTCACGTGGTTACAACGTAATTGCGGAGATTCGGAAAAACCGAATACATTTTTGGTCGTTGATTCCAAAACTGAACGTTCAAAATGGATAATAAAAAGTCAAGCAAACATGATTTGAATCCGCCTAAATGGGCCGATAGATTCCTTGAATGGTATTGCTCACCCCATCTTTTGAATGAGATCCAGGGAGACCTTTATGAGGCATTCTCGATAAGGGTCAAAAAGTATGGCCATCAAAAAGCTCGGCTCATGTTTATTAAAGAAGTACTCCTATTTTGTAAGCCATCATCTTTTAAAAAAACAAGTAACATCCTTAACCTTCCCATCATGTTAAGTTTTTTTAGCTATTATCTCAAGACTACCTTTCGGAATCTGGTAAAAAATAGGGCGTTTGCCAGCGTCAACATTTTTGGATTGGTGCTTGGTATAACCGCTTTTCTTCTAATACTCAATTATGCATGGTTTGAGCTCAGCTATGATGAATTCCATGAAAAAGGGAATCAAATTTATAGAATCGGGAATAATCACTTCTCCAATGGAATTTCCACATACAGCAGGGCCATCACGTATCGCGATGCAGGCCCTAGTCTTAAGGAGGAATTTCCTGAAATTTCGGATTTCACTAGGATGAACGGATTGTTTGGACGAAACCTTGTTGTGACCTATGCCAACGATAACGGAATAACCAATACCTTTAAGGAGGAGGATGTTTTTTATGTCGATGATAACTTTCTCTCCATGTTCACATTCCCCTTAATCCAAGGAGATCCGGCGCAAGCCCTAAAAGATACGGGTTCGGTAGTTCTTACTGAAAGTGTTGCCATCAAATACTTTGGAACGGAAAATCCCATGGGAAAGATAATCACCGTGGATGGCAATGAGTCCTTCATCGTCACCGGTGTCCTTAAGGATATCCCGTCAAATTCCCATATGAAGTTTGACATGCTCTTTCCCATAAAAAGCTTATCCGAATATCAAAATAGAAACAATAAAATGTGGTCGGGTGGTGGTGGAGACGTGGCGTATACCTACATACTGCTGGCAAATGGTGTTGATCCCGTTTCGCTGGAAAGAAAGTTTCAAGATTTTCTCGTTAAACATCGGGTTCGGCATATCACCGAAACCGAAATTACCGATCAATTCGTCCTACAACCATTGAAGGGAATTCATTTACATTCTGATTTGGAGTTTGAAATAAAGACCAACGGCAATGCAAAAATGGTTACTTTTCTAATAATCATAGGATTTCTTGTATTGTCCATTGCTTGGATAAATTACATAAACCTTTCCGCTGTCAGGGCTACCAAGAGGGCAAAGGAAGTAGGTGTAAGAAAGGTTATCGGGGCAACCAAGGGACAGCTTGCCAAGCAATTTATCATGGAAGCTTTGGTGCTCAATTGTATTGCCTTCTTACTTTCTATAGTTTTGGTCCTTGTTCTATTTCCAAAGTTCAAGGAATTAACAGGGTTGGCCATGGAATCCGTTCTTCTTGGTAATCGTGAGTTCCTACCTTTTTTGGTGCTGTTTATCATTTTCGGTGCCATTCTGTCCGGTCTTTATCCTGCTTTTTTTATGTCTTCCTTCGAACCATTAGTCGCTTTAAAAGGGAAAATAGGGCAAAAATTTAAGGGTATTTCTTTGGTAAAGGGAATGACGGTATTTCAATATACGGTTTCGATTATTTTATTGGCAGGAACGTTCACCGTCTTCAAACAGGTCAATTTCATGCGGAATCAGGATTTGGGAATAGAAATAGATCGGACCATAGTTATAAACGCGCCTAAAATAACAAAGGACAACTATGCTTCCGTTCTGGAATCCTTTAGGGAAGAGGCCCTTAGTCATCCCGATTACATACAAATGACGGCCTCATCCGAGATTCCCGGTAGACCGTTCAATGCTACCTCAATGATGGCCCCATCAGGCGCCAGCAGGGAACAGCATAAAAAATATGCCAGTGCTTGGGTGGATTATAACTTCTTACCCATGTTTGGCCTGAATCTGATTAGTGGGAGAAATTTCTCGGAAGATTTTCAAACGGATGAAAGTACCGTTATTGTCAACGAGGAATTTGTAAAATCCTTTGGTTTTGCGAAGCCGAAAGATGCGATCGGCCAATTGATTTCTTCGAACAGAGGTGCGGTAAAAATAATAGGCGTTGTAAATAACTATCATCATGTTTCCCTTAAGAATGCTGTTGAGCCAGCTGCCTTCTTCTTAAATTCCGAGAGAAACAGGAAATATGTTTCCTTTAGAATAAGTTCAAAGAATCTGTCAGATACTATAGATACACTTCAAAAGGAATACGAGGCCATGTTTCCTGGTAATCCGTTTGAATTTTTCTTTCTTGATGATTATTTCGACCAACAATACAGAGCGGACAGATCCTTCGGAACGGTAATTTTGCTATTTAGCATCCTGGCCCTATTCATTACCTGCTTGGGGCTGTTTAATCTATCTTTTGTAACTACATTGAATCGCATAGGGGAAATTGCCGTTAGAAAGGTACTCGGAGCTTCTACCCCGTCCATCTTAATGCTGTTTTCAAAAGATTTTATTAAGCCGATAGCCCTGGGGTCTTTAATAGGTATTCCTATTATTTGGATTATTCTTCGAGAATGGCTTTCCCATTATGCAATCCGAATTGACATTTCTTTTTGGCTTTTGTTCACTCCGGTAGTCTTAACTCTTATAATCGCCAGCATTACTATGAGTTACCATTTTTTAATGGCTGCAAGAAGCAATATAGTTGAAAGTTTAAGGCTAGAATAAGATCTGAGTATTTTACAGGAGTAGTTCTACGATTGTATTTATACTGTTAATACGTTTCCTGAAACAAACATTTTTGATACCAGGAAATCTACCCAACCAATGGGCATTGGGCCAATTTTAAATGGATAGAATCGCAAAAATTAATATGTCGGCACGGAAAATATAAATAGACAAAAGTACAATACGTCTTTGGTAGCCTCCGTTCGCAAAAAAGCATATGCACGTTTCATTTGTGTCTTGACTGTATTCACGGAAATACCATTGTTTTCCGCTATTTCGGAGTAGCTCTGCCCGTTTACAACAAAAGACATGAAAATTTTTCTTCTGCTTTCCGGAAGTTTATTGAGTAGTTCTTGTAATCTAAGGCTCTTGTCAGATCCTGTCGAAACCTGCTGTTCCTCAAAGTTACCAACATCCAGATGCCGAAGTAGCGACTTTTCCCTGGCAATTTTTTTCACTGAAAGTAAACTCAGATTTTTCACCGCTTTGATGGCATAGGACTTAAAAGAAACCGTTAGGGAGATGTGTTCCCTTTTTTGCCAATAGGATATGAAAAAATCCTGTACAACATCTTTAGCGGTTTCTCTGTCCTTTACAATTCCCAATGACACCAAGTACAACAGAGCATAATGTTCCTTAAAGAGCCGTTCTATTTCCTTGGTATTATCTTTCCATTGCTTTTTCATCAAGCCCCTTATTGTTCAATTTGCGAGAACATTGGAATTCCTTCACTTTATTCCTTTTTTTAAGCCTATTATTCCGTATTGTTTAAATCGTCAAATTATCAAATTAACAAAAAAAAGATATTTTTTGTCCCCCTAATTTAAGGTTTTCATAACATAAAAGAAAGAAAACCTAGAGAATGCCAAATAAGGAACAATTAAAATCAGTATTAGAGAGCATCAATATTTCCGGAAAAATAGATTTGGATTCCCTCAAAGAATTTACGGAGCAGGAAAAAGAAATCATATACAATCTCTATAGTGAAGGTTTGGTAGAGGAGGCCTTAAAATCCCTTGATAGTTTGGATGAGCATAAGGAATGGCGTGTACTAAGGGAAAAATTGGGGGATTCTAGGGTTAGGATCATTCCGTTGTGGAAATCGGCTTTGAAGTATGCTGCCATTTTTGTAGGCCTACTCGGTACGCTTTATTTTATACTGAAGGACGAAAACCTTGAAACGCAAACACAAATTTCGGAGGAATCGATTAAATTAAGAATCGGGCAGGAAGCCATAAAAGTGCTACATGAAGGGCAAACGCAAAAACTCGTTTCCTCCTCAGGTAAAGTGGTAGGGGAGCAGAAGGGTAACAAACTTGTCCATATTGCCGATACCGAAATCGATGAATTGGTGTACAATGAACTGGAAATTCCCTACGGTAAGATTTTCGATGTTGAACTGTCCGATGGCACCCTGGTCCATTTAAATTCCGGAACCACCATACGCTACCCCATAAAATTTTTGCAAGGACAAAAAAGAGAAGTTTTTATTGATGGTGAGGCCTATTTTAAGGTAGCAACTGATAAGAATCGTCCTTTTATTGTGAATGCGGACGCTGTGGCCATAGAGGTGTTGGGAACAGAATTCAATGTTACCTCTTATGCGGAAGACCTAGAAATTAGGACAGTGTTGGTAGAAGGGTCTGTGAATATGACCAATTCCAATGTTCCCGGTGATGTTGTGGTTCTCAAACCCGGATATAAAGCGTCATGGAACAAAACAGTCCAAGCCACGGAAATTGAAGAAGTAGATGTCCTTCTTTATACGGGTTGGATAGAGGGAGAGCTCGTCTTTAGAAACTCCAATTTTCAAAATATGGTCAAAAAATTGGAACGCAGATACAACGTAACCATTCGAAACAATAACCTGCTTTTGAGGGACAAAAAGTTTAATGCTCGCTTTGACGTAGACATAGAAAGCATGGATGATATTTTGAAGTCCATAAAAGAGATTCATCCATTTGAATACAAGATAACCGATCAAGAAATCGTAATTAACTAGAAACCTATTCAAACAACATAGCCTATGATGTGAGCTTATCAAAAAAATCGGGAAATGCTTGAGACCATTCCCCGATTTAAAAATGTGAATTAAACAACCTTTCAAAATCATTTAATCATTCCAAAAATATGAAAAAACATCCTAAAATCGGATGGCCTCATCGGTGGCTTCCGAAAATAGATTTGAAAATGAAACTGACCACTTTTTTGTTAATAGTTTCGTTACTTCAAGTTCAAGCGAGTACCTACTCTCAAAAGACCAGATTAAGCCTAGATTTCGAGAATGCAAGTATCTCGCAAGTTCTTGATAGGATAGAGAAAATTTCCAAGTTTCGATTTTTATTCGAAAGTGATGAAATAGACCTTAATCGCAAAATATCGCTAAAGGTCCATAAGAAGAAGATATTCGATGTACTGCCCCTTATCTTAAGGGGAACCGAGGTGGATTACAAAATTCGTGGGCGCCAGGTTATACTTACGAAGAAAGAGCTTGGCGTGTTGTTGCCGGAGGTCAATGTCCCGGGCAGCGTTCCTCTAAACGACATGGTGCAGCAATCGATCTCGGGAACCGTAAGCGATGAAAATGGCCAACCGTTGCCGGGAGCAAGTATTGTGGAAAAGGGCACCACCAATGGCACTCAAACCGATTTTGACGGAAACTTCTCTATAAACGTATCCGATCAAAATGCAATACTCATAGTATCCTATATCGGTTTTGCTACCCAGGAAATTCCCGTAAACAATCAGGATACCATAAACATCGCCCTAGTGGAAAGCACATCAAGCCTTGACGAAGTGGTTGTAATAGGTTATGGGGCCACTGTCAGTAAAAAGGATGCTACAGGTGCAGTGGCCAGTGCCGAGTTGGAACGTGCACTGGAAACCCCCAACGTGTCCGTAATACAGGCTTTGCAAGGGGCTGTGGCCGGATTAAACATCGGCGCTGTAACCGTTGCGGGGGAAAACCCTACCTTATCCGTACGTGGACAAAGTACCTTGAACGGCGTAGATGAAAATGGGCGGTCAACGGCAAACGAGGACAATGCACCATTGATCGTATTGGATGGAATTATATATAGAGGAAGCCTTGTTGATCTAAACACTTCCGATATTCAATCCATAGACATACTTAAGGACGCCAGTTCCGCCGCCATTTACGGTTCCCAGGCATCCAACGGGGTAATCGTTATCACCTCCAAAAGTGGAGGCGTGTCCAGTAAGCCGATTATCAACTACACGTCAAGCTATTCTATTCAAACCCCGGCCAATGATGTTAGACCCATGCAGTCTGCAGAGTATGCGGAGTTTTATCCTGATATTTTTTGGGCCGAGGGTAGCAAGTTGGCTCCCGATTTCATCCAAGATAATCCCGATTATGACTTTACACCCAATTTAAAGACCAACTTCCTGAATGAGGGATTTAGAAATGGGGTAGATACAAATTGGTGGGATCTGCTTACACGTAATGGTACGGTGAACACCCATAACCTAAGTGTTAGGGGAAGATCGGAAAGAACAGGCTATTTTCTTTCTGCCGGTATTACCGATCAAAATGGTATTTTGTTGAACGATGATTATACGCGTTATAATTTTAGGGTTAATCTTGATGTCAATATAAACGACTGGTTGAAAATAGGAACTCAAACCTTTGCGGTCGTAAGTGATTTTTCAGGGGCAAACGCCTCTGCCGAGGCAATATTCAGATTACAGCCATGGGCACCAATCCGAGATGATAATGGGGAATTCATTACCAACCCGGTTGACCAATTAAATCCTTTTTTGACCAATCAACAGGAGGATTCAGATATTCGTTTGAACCTTTCCAGTACCATTTATGCGGATGTAAAACTTCCCTTGGAAGGCCTAACCTACCGTATGAATTACTCCAACGCCTATAGGACCATAAACCAAAGTAACTTCAATGCCTTTGGGGCCGATTTCACGGGCCTAGGTTCCAAAGATCATTTTATAAACTGGGATTGGACCTTTGATAATATTGTATCCTACAACAGGACTTTTAATGAAAACCATAATCTTGGGGTAACCTTGCTCTATGGTGTCGAAAAAAGACATTTAAGCGGAACCGAAACTCAGGCCAGTAATTTTGATGTCGATGTTCTCGGTTTTAACCGGCTCCAGGCCGGAGATCCCACCTTAAATGAGATACTCACGACAAAAGAAGAAGAATCCAGTATATATCAAATGGCCCGGGTAATTTATGATTTCAAAAAGAAGTACTTTTTTACCGGAACCTTAAGACGTGATGGTTTCTCTGGCTTTGGTGCAAATGAAAAAATTGGTGTATTCCCAACGGCAGCTGTCGGTTGGACGGTCACCGAAGAATCATTTGTCAATGAATCTTCTTGGCTCAATTTCCTCAAGTTGCGGGCATCCTATGGACAATCTGGTAGACGAGGTGTTTCCAGACTTCAAACATTTGCCCGTGTGGAATCCGAGCCGGCTGTCGTTTTTGGCGATGGAGGCTCCCCGACCCAGGGGATAGCAATAGTATCCTTGGCAAATCCAGCATTGACTTGGGAGACCACGACAGGTTCCAATTTCGGTGTTGATTTTTCCATATTGAATTCTAGGATAAGTGGTAGTATCGAGTACTACGATAATAAGACCGAAAATATCCTGTTCGATATAGCCCTACCGGAGATTACCGGATTTGATAGAATTACCTCGAATATTGCCGAAGTGCAGAATAATGGGTTGGAGGTAGTTCTTAGGGCCAATATCCTAGATGGCAAAGACTTTTCTTGGAACACGTCCATAGATTTCAATAGGGTCAGAAATGAGATTACTTCTATTTTAGGGCCCGATAACGATGAAAATGGAGACGGAAGGGAAGACGATTTGATCGGTAACGGTCTCTTTATCGGTGAACCCCAAAACTCCATTTTCAATTATGATATTATAGGAATGTGGCAGCTGGCCGATGAGGCGAACGGAAACTTGCCGGATGGATTTTTTCCAGGGACATACAAATTACGGGATATCAATGGAGATGGTATGATTTCTTCCTTGGACGACCGGCGGGTCATAGGTTATGAAGACCCCTCCTTTAGAATAGGTATAGCCAATACGTTCCGATACAAGGATTTCACGCTTTATGCATTCATAAACTCCATTCAAGGCGGCAATGATTTTTATTTGGGTGATGATGGTTTTCATTCGGTTCGGGAACAGTTATCCTTCGAGAACATTCCTTCCGGAGGTTTTGACTATTGGTTGCCGGAAAATCCAAATGCAAGATACCGAAGATTGGATACGCCATCGCAATTTGGCGCACAACTTAGCAACCCAAATGGGGCCAAGCCATACTCCTCCCGTAGTTTTGTCCGCCTTCAAGACGTTTCTCTGTCATATAACCTACCCGGTCCTATGCTGGATGTATTAGGAATCCGTACAGCTAAAATTTTTGTTAGTGGCAAAAACCTATATACTTGGACGGATTGGCAAGGCTGGGATCCCGAAACCGGAGCAGGATTTGGAGCTGGAGCAGGTTTACCCGTATTAAAGAGTTATTCCCTTGGCCTAAATGTTGAATTTTAAAAAAATCTGTTATGAAAATACTAAAAATTTTAATGATTCTCGGTCTTACTTTGGCCCTAACCGAATCTTGTAACGAAGAAGAATTTCTTGAAGAAGAAGCATTTGACTTTTTATCTCCGGAAAATTCCTATACCACACCGGAATTAATTGACGGAGCTATTGCTACGTTGCATCAAAACGTAAGGGAAATGTTGTTTGAAAGAAACGATTTTAGCTTTATTTTTCAATATACGGCAGATTATGCCTATGATGCGATCGCTCCAACACATGAGTTGAATTCTTGGGCCGATCAGATACTTCCCGAAAATCGTAGAGTACGGGAAATGTGGAGTTTTCATTATGAGATCATATTCAATGCCAATGCCATATTGGGCAGAATTGGAGATATAGAATATACTTCCGAGACGCAACGAAACGCTCAGATTGCCGAAGCCAAGTATTTTAGGGCATGGGCCTATCGAGGATTAGGTATTGTATTCGGAGGTGTTCCCATTACGTTGAATGAAGTACAAGAGCCCAAAAGGGATTATGTTAGAGCATCCCGTATTGAGGTATGGAATCAGGTAATCAAAGATTTAGAGGAAGCAGTTATTGATTTACCCAATGTAGGAGAAGTTGAGGATGGCCGCATTACCAAAGGCGTGGCCTATCATCTTCTTGCGGAGATGTATATCATTACAGGAGACTATAATGCAGCAATCGCGGCAGCAACCGAAGTAATAGACAATTTGGGTTATTCCTTAATGACAGAGCGTTTTGGTACAAGAGTTGACGAGCCAGGTGATGTGTATTGGGATTTGTTTAGAAGAGGAAATCAAAACAGAAGTACCGGCAATACCGAAAGTATTTGGGTAAGCCAATATGAATACCTTACACCAGGAGGAGGAGGAGCTGATAATCTACCAAGGTTTTTAATGCCGTTATATTGGCAGTTAAAAGATGATGATGGCGTTGATCTTTTCACGGGACCAAATGATAATTTTGGTGGTCGAGGAATCGGTTGGTGGGCTCCATCACAATATTGGTTGGACCTATGGGAAGGTTCCAATGGTGATATGCGTAATTCTGAGTATAACATTATACGTGATATCCGTGCCAATAATCCTGAATCCCGGTATTTTGGGGAGCTCATTGTTGAAAGCGGTGCGATAGATAATTTTCGTGACCCTTTCGATAGATGGTGGAATCTGATTGTTGCCAAGGGTGCCCCGATCGGAAACTTTCCAGACGAATTCATTGAAGATCCGGAAACCGGTTTAACCACAAATTTTGCAAATTCTACCCATAGGGACAGATATTTGGTCCGGTTGCCCGATACCTATTTGTTAAGGGCAGAGGCTCATCTTTTAAATGGTGATCAAACTAGCGCGGCGGCAGATATAAATGTAGTAAGGAATAGGGTAAATGCCGATCCGGTCTCTGCTGCTGAGGTGGATATTGATTATATTTTGGATGAACGCGCTCGTGAACTTTTCAATGAAGAATTACGATTACTCACCTTGATGAGGATGGACAAAATAGTTGAAAGGGTAAGAATGTTTGATCCAATGCATAATGGACAGTTTGCTTCCAACGGCATAAATGATCATCAAAACCTTTGGCCTATCCCCAATACCGAGATAGAAAGAAATACGGAAGCCGTCCTGGAACAGAATCCCGGATATTAAACTAATCTGTCTTCCCTTGATTTTTTGTTTTTATGAAAAAAACTAATTTCAAATTTTAAGTAAAGATTGTTGAGTTGTTAGTTTGAGTTAGTTTGGAAAATGGGGCTTGTTGCCTAGACAGCCCCTTTTCCTTTTGTTGTTAGGTTATTTTCTAATGCAGTTTGCACAAAAATACTATTATATGAAAGCCATTGGCGTAATACCCCTAATCTACTTCTTGGTACTTTTTGAATTCAATTGTTCAGCTCAATCCTCACCGTTGGATTTCTCGGATTACAATATTGTCTGGACCGCCCAAAGTAAAAACAGTGCAGAATCCATGCCTGTTGGTGGGGGTGACATAGGATGCAATGTTTGGGTAGAGAATGGAGAACTTTTGGTTTACGTGCAACGTAGTGGTAGCTTGGCAGAAACCAATGAATATCTGAAATTAGGCCGCCTTCGGTTGAAGCTAAGTCCAAATCCTTTCTCCAGGGAAGGTACGGGCCATAAATTTCGTCAGGAACTTAAGCTATACGACGGTTATATTGAAATCATAGGCGGAAAGACAAATGAGGGGGAGCAACATAGGACAAAAATAAACCTATGGGTAGATACTAAAGAACCTGTTGTTCATCTAGGTGTTGAATCCAACAAAGAAATCAATGTGGACGTGGCCTACGAAAATTGGCGTACGGGTGAAGAAATCCTTCCCAACAATGACAGAAGGCACTCCACCTTTACATTGCACGCCTACCCAGGCAAGGTTATTCTTTCAAAGGATATGGTAGAACAACATAACAATGGTATTGTCTTTTATCACCGTAATCCCGATAACAAAATTCTCCCCGACTTATTGATAGCACAACAGAATCTGGAAAAATATCGGGATCAGATTACGGACGATCTAAAAGGGCGCACTTTCGGTGGAATGCTCTTTGGAGACGGTTTCTCCTCGTCAGAAACCACAACAGGGGAATATCAGGGTAAACCATTTAGGGCATGGCATATGGTATCCAAAACAAAAAGAAAAAATCACCATATCCAATTGGCCGCTCATGTGGCCCAGACCAAAAGCTTACACGATTGGAAAAAGGGGCTGGACAGTATCGTGGCAAAAAGCAAGGCCCAAAATAGGGAACAAATGCACGAAGCTTCCAAAAAATGGTGGCACCAATTCTGGTCAAGAAGTTATATACTCGTAAACCCTGAAACTCCTAGCGAGGGTGACAAAGCCTGGGTGACGGCCCGTAATTATCAATTGTTCCGTTATCAATTAGGGTGCAATGTATCCGGAGAGTATCCCACCAAATTCAATGGGGGGAACTTTACTTTTGACTCAGGTCTAATTGATGAACAAAGAAATTTTGGCCCAGATTATAGGGCTTGGGGTGGTGGGGTGTTCACCGCCCAGAATCAGAGATTGTTACATTGGCCCATGTTGAAATCGGGGGATTTTGATGCCATGCTCCCCCATTTTGAACTTTTCCGAAAAGCCTTGCCAGGGGCAAAGGCCAGGGTAAAAGAACATTTTGGCCATGACGGGGCGGTATATAGTGAGTATACCAATGCGGCCGGTTTGGCTTTGGGAGCGGGTTATGGATGGTCCGAGGGGCCTAGAAAGAGGGGAACAGAGGTTGCGTTTGGTGATCCAAGGGCAGACGGGTCAAAGGCGTATAATGACTTAGTGGAAAAAGGGGTCATGGCCAATGGATCCATTGCCTATCATTGGGAATCACAGATTGAAAATGCATACATGATTTTGGAGTACCACCGATTTACAGGAGCGGATATTTCAGAATATATGCCCTTCATAGAACAATCGCTGCTATTCTTTTATGAACACTACCGATTGAGGCAGAAAATACGCAATGGTAAGGCCTTTGATGAAAATGGAAAGCTTGTAATTTTTCCTTCAACCTCATGCGAATCATATCGTGGGGCAAAAAATCCTGTTGATGTCCTTTCAGGTTTAAAGGCCTGCCTGAAAAGCATGCTCAAATTGGAGGAGAAGTATTTGTCTTCCGATAAAAAAAAGTACTACAGCGAATTTCTGAACAGCATTCCGGACTACGCTTTTGACACGGTCAATGGGAGCCCAATAATTAAGCCGGCGGAAAGCTGGATTCGTGAATCCAATTTGGAATTGCCTCAATTTTACCCGCTTTTCCCCTTTAATCAGTTTAAAATTGGGGATACCGAAATTGAAGCTTTCAAAAACTCCTATGAACAAGCTCCTGCATTCCGAAAGGGAATCATAAAAAGCTGGCATCAAGATGGCCTTTTCCTTTCTCGGATGGGAATGACCCAAGAAGCCATGGAATATAACATCAAAAAATTAGCGGACTCCCAACGTAGATATCCTACCTTTTGGGGGCCTGGCCATGATTGGGTCCCGGACCATAATTGGGGCGGTTCGGGCATGATCGGGCTACAGGAAATGTTAATGCAATGCTTTGGGGATGAAATATTGCTTTTTCCGGCCTGGCCAAAAACATGGAACGTAAACTTTAAGCTCCATGCCCCAAAAAATACCCTTGTGGAGGGAATATTCAAAGACGGTACATTGGTAAAGTTGGATGTGTCTCCCGAAAGTAGAAGAAAGGACATACGAATAATGAATCAAGAATAGAAAATATGTAGCCCACTAAATAGGAATCAATAGACAAAACAATTGGTTTTATGGTTTATGTACTCTTTATTGGGTAACATATTTGGGCAAGACCATTGTGAAAATTGAATATGGGTACATCGGAAATGGTTTGGTGGGATTATCTATTCCAAGGGTACAGGAAAGACTTGGAGGACAGAATACTATTGATGCTATAGGCGGCAGTTTTGAGAACAGGAAATTTACCAAAAGCGTTAGGGTCTGCGATTTTGATCATCCGAAAAATCCGGAATTCAACCATTTCGGATCTCCGATTCCCCTTGAATTGAAAATAGGAGGTTTTAAAGGAGATAGCGGTGGAGGAGTGTTTATGCTTCATAATGGCAAACACGTTTTGGTAGGTATCGTATCCGGTGCGTTGAACCGTAGCATCAAATACGGTTCCGTTATGGCTCTGGCAAGGGTTTCAAAAGCGAACGAATGGATAGATTCGGTTATCGACTAAATAGGCCCACTTTCCTATTAAGGGTTTCCCCGTATTTGAAAAAGATGGAAAACCAGGGGACAAAGTTTTCGGATATACCGATCCGCTAGTGGTTATATGGGAAAAGAGCCCTAAATTTATGCCGTGTTTCGACGTATTAGAAATAGTAGGTTCATTCGAATTCTTTGGGGGTTTATGGGCCTGTATCTCCTAAACATCAGTGTGGACACGGCGGATGCCAATCCCGAACACATTGCGGAAGACCTTACCATTAACGACCAGGAGAGTTTAATCGAAATAATTGTGGAAAAATTATTGGGATTCGAAAATGCCTTTGCCGAATATGACGATCCTGATACTGAAGACCATGATAAAAAGAATAAAATCGACTTGATCGTTCTACTCTCGGTAGAACAAACCGGTTCAAAAAACCCTTTTGAATCAAGAAGTCGGGCATACCCCGATCATAGGGCCTTTTTAACAAACGGCTATTGCCAACTTCACACTCCCCCACCCAAAATTTGATTTGTTTTTTAGGTATACACCATTACCCAATTTTTAGGAAATAAAGATTGGACAAACTTCTTATTTACAAAAAACAAATCCATATGAATATCAAAAACATAGTGGTGCCGATTTTGCTATGGGCATCATCAACATACATTTTTGCGCAAACTGAGGAGGCAAAAAAGGACAGCCTTTATATACTAGAAGTAGAAGACCTCAAGGAACCTGGAAAGGTATTACATGCGGAACCTTTATATATAGACCTTATACGGGATCTGGGGGCCAGAAAAGGTGAAAGGGAATGGAACTTTGGTATGGGTTTAACGGATAATTTAAGATTTGATTCTTATGAAGCCTTGGTCGAATATGAATGGGCCCCAATGGATCGCTTAGGTTTGGAAGTGGAATTGCCGTTCACCTTTTATTCACCCTTGAACGGTGTAGCCAAGGATTCCGTTCCTTCTAATCAATTGAACAGTATAAAACTGGCGGCCCAATGGTCTTTCTTTGTAAACGAATCCATGGCAACATCCATGGCCATTGGCTATATCAATGAGTTTGAGTTATCCGATTTTAACAATTTTGGGAAGCCTCTCATAAAAGGGAATGTGTACAACCCATTCTTGGTCGTTGCCAAGCGTTGGGGAAACAATTTTCACTCATTGATCTACACAGGACCAATGATAGAGCAGAATTTCCAAACCAATGACTTTATCGCGGATTACCACATTAACACCAATTTTCATTATATGATAAGCGGTACAAGGAACTTCATTGGTATTGAATTCAATAAAATTATGGACAAGGAGGACTTTGATATGACCATTCGCCCACAAATGCGAATCGGCATAGCCGAAAATCTTTTAATTGGAATAGTGGCCGGAGTACCGGTGAGTAGGGAAAACGAAAGGTTTAGCTCCTTTGTACGGCTTATATGGGAACCTGCGCATAAGGAAGTGAATCATTCCCGTTAAAAGTAAAATTGAAATATAGGGTGGCTTGTAGGTTCGGAAATGTAATGTTTGACTTCACCCCTACTTCCGGTGGAATCACGAACACTTCAAAAAACCCTATATTTTCGTCTCAAATTATCCTAATAAAACAGCCTATTTGAATTGAAAACCAAGCATATACGGATATGCCTGAAGTGATAAAATTGGTAAGGATTCAGCGACTTGCCTATTCTTGGGCCATTGACTCATTTTGAATCAGGTTTTTATTTACCCAACCATTTCGCCTTTACCCTTCTCGCGTTCATCTCGGCAATATTGACAATGGAAATCCCTTCGGGACATTCCACCTCACAAGCACCGGTAAAGGTACAGCTCCCAAAACCTTCGAGTTCCATTTGACGGGTCATTTCCAAAACCCGTTGGGAAGCTTCCGGCTGCCCCTGTGGCAAGCTGTTCAAGTGATTGATTTTTGCCGCTGTAAAGAGTGCGGCCGAGGCATTTTTACAGGTAGCGACGCAAGCTCCACAACCGATACAGGCCGCCGCGTCCATAGCCCTGTCCACTACTTCTTTTCCCACAAGGATAGCGTTTGCCTCTGCGGCGGTTCCCGTTTTCGCGCTAATATATCCTCCCTGCTCAATAATTCTGTCAAAAGCGGAACGGTCGACAACCAGATCCTTTATAACCGGAAATGCCGATGCCCTCCAAGGTTCCACGACTACGGTCTCCCCATCCTTAAAACTTCGCATGTGTAGTTGGCAAGTGGTGATATTATCATGCGGACCATGGGCCCTTCCGTTGATGAACACCCCACATTGCCCGCAGATACCTTCACGACAATCATACTCATAGGCAATGACCTTCTCGTTAAGCTGCACCAAACGTTCGTTAAGATGGTCCAATGCTTCCAAAAAAGACATATCCTCCGTTAATCCGTCTACCTCATACGTCTCAAAACCGCCTTGGCTCCTTGAATTATCCTGCCTCCAGATTTTAAAAACTATCTTCATCGTAGTATTCCGTTGTAATGCTTGGTTTTCTGATGTTCTTCAATGCTTTATTTGTAGCTGCGTACGGTCGGTTGCACGTTTTCAAATACCAAGGGTTCCTTATGCAACTGAAAATTTCCGTTGTCATAGGCCCAGGCCGATACATACGCATGAGTGTTATCGTTGCGCATGGCCTCGCCTTCATCGGTCTGATATTCTTCCCTGAAATGGGCACCGCAGGATTCTTCCCGCTGTAGGGCATCGGTGCACATAAGGAGCCCCAACTCCAAAAAATCCGCCAAACGCAATGCTTTTTCCAACTCGGTATTCATTTCCTGTTGTCCTCCCGTAACGTTGACCTCGTTCCAAAAAGCATCCTTGATTTCCTTAATCTTTAAGATGGCATTTTCAAGCCCCTCCTTATTTCTGCTCATGGCACATTCCTTCCACATAACCTTGCCCAATTCCCGATGGAAGTGATCCACGGTTTTGTCGCCTTTTACGGCCAAAAGCTTTGTAATTTGTTGTTCTACCTCTTTCTGTACCTTGTCAAATTCCGGGTGATCTGTTGTGGGATGGTCTTCCTTCAACTCATCGGCCAAATAATTGTTGATGGTGTTCGGCAGTACAAAATATCCATCAATACTGGCCTGTAATAACGAATTGGCCCCCAAACGATTGGCTCCATGATCTGAAAAGTTACATTCGCCAACGGCATAGAGCCCGGGGATGGTGGTCATCAATTCATAATCCACCCATAGGCCGCCCATGGAGAAGTGGGCCGCAGGTGAAATTTGCATAGGTTCTTGATAGGCGTCCACTCCGGTAATCTTCTTGTACATTTTGAAAAGATTGCCATACCTATCCTGGATAGCTTGAATCCCGAAACGTTCAACGGCATGCTTAAAATCCAGATAAACCGCATTTTTGAAGGGCCCTACCCCATAACCGGCATCGATACGCTCTTTCGCCGCCCTTGAGGCAATGTCCCTTGGCGCAAGGTTTCCAAAACTTGGATATCGCCGTTCCAGGTAATAGTCCCTTTCCTCTTCAGGAATGGCATTGGCTTTTCGGTCATCATCTTTCTTTTGGGGCACCCAAATACGTCCATCATTTCGCAGGGATTCGGACATTAAGGTAAGTTTTGATTGTGCTTCACTGGCCTGGGGCAAAGCTGTAGGATGCACTTGGGTAAAACTAGGTGCCGCAAAATAGGCGCCACGTTTATGGGCTTTCCATATGGCCGTACCGTTACAACCAATAGCCAAGGTAGAGAGCCGAAAGACCCTGGAGTAGCCCCCTGTAGCCAACACAACGGCATCGGCGGCAAAGCGTTTCAATTGGCCGTTTATCAAATCCCTTGCTATGATGCCCTTTGCCTTTCCATCGATTACTACCAAATCCAACATCTCATGGCGGGGAAACATGGTCACTTTTTGGGCACGTTTCATTTTATACAATTGTGAATAGGCGGCCAAAAGCAATTGTTGCCCCGTTTGTCCCCGGGCATAAAAAGTACGCTGCACCTGAACACCACCAAAACTGCGATTGGCAAGTACCCCGCCATATTCACGGGCAAAAGGTACACCTTGTTGCACATAATGGTCAATAAGCGGGGCCGACAATTCGGCCAAGCGGTACACATTGGCTTCCCGTGACCTAAAATCGCCCCCCTTTAACGTATCATAGAACATTCGCCAAACACTATCACCATCGTGCTGATAGTTTTTTGCAGCATTAATACCGCCTTGAGCCGCCACGGAATGGGCCCTACGTGCCGAATCCTGATAGCAAAAACATTTAACGTCATAGCCTAATTCCGCCAAGGTGGCCGCGGCACCGGCCCCTGCCAACCCGGAACCGACCACGATGACATTCAGTTTTTTCTTGTTAGCCGGATTAATCAGTTGGGATTTGGTCTGATAGCTGCTCCATTTGTTCTCTAAGGGTCCTTCAGGAATTTTTGAATTCAGCATCTGAAAATTTATTTTAAGAATACAATAAAGGGAATCAAACCAAATCCCACGGCCATAACGGCGGCATAGACCAATGAAATTTTCGCCAATACCCGAAGTCCTTTTTTATGGTAAAAACCCAAGGTCTTAAAAGCACTTTTCAGTCCGTGGTTGAGATGTAGCCCAAGGGGAATCATCAAAATTGTATAGAATACTACGTAATAGACATTTTGAAAAAGACTATAGGTTACCTCATAAACATCCACATGGCCATTGGCATCCAGAGCTACGCTTTCACCTAGGCCCAGCTTGATACGGGCCCAAAAGTTAGCGAGATGTACCACGATGAACAACAATATCATGATGCCCAAAAGTCCCATGTTCTGGGAAGTCCAACTACTATTCTCCTTACTTCGGTTTAGTAAATAACGCTTTGATTTGGCCTTTCGGTTGTTCAAAATAATCAATAGGGAATAGATAACATGCAGCACGATCGACAGGTATAGTACGTAGGCCACAATTTTAATCAGCGGGCTTTCCCTTAAGGTGGTCGAATACGAGTTGTACAGGCCTCTTGCCATTTCTTCGGGAAGCACCAAAATGCTGTTTGCGGAGAGATGTACAATCAAAAAGATACATAAGAATAGGCCCGTAAGGGCAATTATGGTTTTTCTAAGGAACATCTAAGATCTAATCATGTAGGATAAGCAACGGTACCGGACTGTTAAAAGTCTGCTTTAAGGTAACACTTTCATTGAGAAGTCGATGCATGAAACCTTTCTTTGTACGGATAAGGCAAAGCAAACCGGCAAAATCCTTCATCATATAGTCATTCAAGTCCTTGTTGGTATCACCCGTCCCAAATGCATAATCTACGGATGGATTCAAGTCTTCAATAGCGCTTAAGGCCTTTTCAATTTGAGGTGTTTTCTTATCCGCGATATGAAGCACTTTTACCTTGCTTTGATGCATGGCGGCAATCTTTCGCAAAGGTTCCAATACATTGGCGTCGGAAAAAGGATCATCACTGACCGCAAAGACAATTTCCTCTAGTGAACGGAAACTATACCCGGCCGGAACCACTATTACAGGAGCCGAGGTCTTGGAAATGACACCGCCCGCAACACTTCCTAAAAAAACTTCCTTGAGTCCGCTCGCCCCTTTGGTACCCATTACAATATAATCGTAATGACCACTATCCCCCAGCGACGTTATGGCAGAAACGGCATAATTCTTAATGATTTTGGTCTTTAGTATTAGATCGGGATGTTCTTTTTGAACGTTTTCCAACAGTTCATCCATCCTGCGCTTGGCATCCTTCTCTAGCACACTATCAATATTCTTCATTAGAAGTGCGGTAGACTTTGTACCGTATACATGTAAAACGGTAATTTCTGTGGCGGATCCCCTAAACAATTCCGTGGCATAGGCCAGGGCATTGGATGAGGTATTCGAAAAATCAACGGGGACAAGAATCTTATTCATTTTTCAAGCTATTTTAATTGCTGAACTATTTTAGGATAAGACTATCTTAGAGTTTCTAAAGCAACATCATTCTTAAACACTATTCGCAGCCTTATTTTTGTTTCTATCATTAAATTTAATAACAGAATCTAAAGCAAAACTTTAGAAAGGAACCCAGCCTATACATATTTGTTTCAAATACTCCTAAACTAAATGGGACCGGATATAGCGATAATCCCGCCCGCACGTTGTACGAACTACCCTTTAGACCTTGTCCATATTTTTTCTACTTGGACCTCTTCGTTTGGCCCATTTCTTAAGTTTCCCTGAAGAATTACATACTAGCTTTATCCAAATTTCAGGGGATGGTTCCAAAGTCGGATTTGCAACCATCGATTCTAGGTCATGATCCTAGTCCATGATTAGTAAGAACCTGCTCATTAAAATGTTGTTTTATGAAGCTTTTGGAAAAGATTTTATTGGCGCAGGATTTTAGTAAATCCTCCCAAAATTTGGTGCATAGCGCAATTGAACTTGCAAAAATATTCGAATCAAAAATTGTCCCCATTCATGTGCTTCCGGATGATATCGTAAACAAGAAAGTCAAGGCCTTGTTGAATGAAACGGCCATGACAAAATTGGAAGAAACGGTGCAACGTATTGAGAATGAGGGTGTGGATGTAGATAACCCGTTGCTGGCCTTTGGCTCTCCCCACGAGGCCATCGTAAGGGCCGCCGTGGATATCAATGCCAATGTAATTCTTACGGGTTCCGGTGAAAGCAAAAAGGGGGATACCTTTCAATTGGGTACCACTACGGAGCGTATTATCCAAAAAAGCGAAAAACCCGTTTTCGTCATCAAGGAAGGAATCCTGCTCAATGTACGCCATATACTATGTCCCGTTGATTTTTCCGAATCCTCCAAAAGAGCCCTTAAAAATGCCATGACCATGGCCCGTAGGTTCAAGTCGGAACTCACCATTCTCGCGGTATGCGAATTGCAAGGCTCCACCTGGTTTACATCGGAAAAGGACAAGGAACAGGAAAATGAGCTTAGATATACCCTACATCAGGAGGAATTCGATTCCTTTTTAAACGGGTTCGACCTAACAAATCTCAATTGGACAAAAGAAACTCCTAAAGGCAATCCCGCCAAGGAAATATTAAGTGCCATTTCCAAAAAAATGATTGATTTGCTCATCATGGGTACTGCAGGAAGGACGGGGCTTAACCGAATGATCATGGGCAGCGTTACTGAAAAGGTGGTAAGGGAAGTGCCCTGTTCCTTCCTCACCCTAAAATCCGAGGATGTCATCTCCCTACAATTGGAAACGCATATCAAGGACATCGAAAAACTTCACAGTACCGGCCTGCAGTTGATGGAGGATGGTTTCCATGAAGAAGCCATTGGTCAGTTTAAGGCCTGTTTAAGCATTAATGATATGCATGTACCAGCATACAAAGGGCTTGCGAAGGTTTATGAAAAACTGGACCAGCCGGAGAGGGCCAGGATGTACCGAAGGAATGCCAAGGAAATTATGGACAAGATATGGTATCAAAAAATTGAGGAAGAAGTCCGAAAACTTCGCGGTAGCTAAAAAATATCCATACATGATGCAAAAAGCAAAAGGAAAAGTAGTCAGCGTCAACGAGTCCCTTGTCGCGGCCCAAACTACGGAGGGATCCGTCATGAACGGTGAGGTGGCCTATATTATCATTGAGGACGGTAAACGGCTCAAATCGGAGGTCATTGATGTGAAACCCAATGATATGGTATATCTACAGGTCTTTGAAGATACCGGCTGGATGAAAGTAGGCGACCTTGTGGAATTTTCCGGTCTTCCCTTGGCTGTAAAATTGGGTCCCGGCATTTTAGGTTCCGTAACGGATGGTCTTCAAAATCCCTTGTACGAATTGGCCAAGAAAGAATGGTTTTTGGAGCGGGGGCTCGTAGTAGAGCCCTTGGATATCACGGTTAAATGGCACTTTACCCCTTCGGTGCAAAAAGGGGATTTGGTAACGGGCGGTACCGTACTGGGTTCCGTTCCTGAAAAACTGTTCGAACACAAGATTTTTGTCCCCTTTTCCATACAGGGGGATCACACGATCGAGCAAATAGCTCCTGAAGGAGAGTATACCGTAGATGAGCCCATAGCCGTTATAAAGGACGCCATGGGCAAAAGCATGGAACTAAAAATGGTATTCGAGTGGCCCGTAAAAAAACCCATGCCCTTCAATGAGCGTTCCGTTCCCGTAGATCCGATGCCCACTGGAATCCGGATTCTAGATGCCCTTTTTCCCATTGCCTATGGCGGTACGGCATGCAATCCAGGACCTTTTGGAGCGGGCAAGACGGTATTGCAACACAGTTTGGCCCGGCATTCACAGGCCGATGTGGTTATCATCGCAGCTTGCGGCGAACGCGCCGGGGAAGCTGTGGAGGTCTTTAAGGACTTCCCTGAACTGATCGATCCACGAACGGGAAAGTCCTTGATGGACCGTACCTATATTGTGGGGAATACCTCATCCATGCCCGTGGCCGCCAGGGAAGCATCTGTCTACATGGCCACTACCGTAGGGGAATACTACCGCAAACAAGGGCTCAATGTGCTTATCCTGGCCGATTCTACTTCCCGATGGGCACAAGCGCTCCGTGAAACCTCGGGACGAAAAGAGGAAATTCCAGGCCCCGAAGCCTTCCCCATGTATATTTCCACATTGATCTCCGCTTTCTATGATCGCGCGGGAATTGAATTGCTACCCGATGGAAAAACCGGATCATTAAGCATTATTGGAACAGTTTCCCCTGCGGGCGGGAACTTTGATGAACCGGTAACGCAGGCCACCCTGTTGAGTACAGGGGCTTTTTGGGGGTTGTCCCGGGCATTGTCCGATGCACGGAAATATCCCGCAATAGACCGTATTGATAGTAATTCCAAATATCCCTCGTTGCTGAATCAGGAAGAGGTGAACTTTTTATTGGAGCTGTTACGGGATGGCAAGACCATAGCTTCCAATATTATCCTGATGGGCGAGAAGGGTATCACGGACGAAGCCTACATCCGTTACCAAAAGGCCGAATTACTCGATGCGGTCTTCCTGCAACAGAACAGTTTTCATGAGGTGGATGGGGTAACCACTCCCGATCGGTTGAGGGCCATGTTCGATATGGTAAAGGAAATCATAGACGCAACGGTAGGTATTAAAGGTAAGGAAGGGATACGGTCGCATTTTAATTTCATCCGACAGGCTTTTCTTGACTGGAACTATATGAAACCTGATGAGGAGGGCTTCGAAAAACAAAAAATGAAACTAGTGAATTTGGTCAAACAAAGGGAACATGTTGCAGAAAACGTATGAGAATATAGACAGTATTGGCCGTGCCATTCTGGGTATTAAGGCCAAGGGTGTACACAATAAGGAGTTGGCAGAGGTAATCTATCCTAACGGACAAAAGGCATTTGCACAGGTCATTGCATTGGATGGCGATCAGGTGACCCTTCAACTGTTCGGAGGCGGATTCGGGGTTTCCACCGATTGTAAAATCCGTTTCCTGGGAAAACCGGTCCAAGTAGGATTTTCAGATGATATGTTGGGACGGGTCTATTCGGGCAATGGCCAACCCATAGATGGAGGCCCTGAACTGCTGTCCGATATGGTTCGGGTGGCGGGACCTTCCATTAATCCGGTAAAAAGGCTCATCCCCAAGGATATGATCCGTACAGGGGTGCCCATGATCGACGTATTCAACACCTTGGTACGTTCCCAAAAGATACCCATTTTTGCCAAGGCAGGCGAGCCCTACAACCGCCTATTGGCCAATATCGCTACCCAGACCGATGCGGATGTAATCATTATCGGTGGGGTGGGACTCAAATATGATGAGTTCCATTACTTCAGACAGCGTATTGAAGAGGCCGGAAGTAAGAACAAGACCATCATGTTTGTACATACGCATAGGGATTCCATAGTCGAAGGCCTTATGGTACCCGATTTGGCACTGGCCGTAGCCGAGCAATTTGCGTTACAGGGTAAAAATGTTTTTGTACTTCTATCGGATATGACCCAATGGTCCGATTATTTGCGGCAAGTGGCCAACGCCCAAGATCAGATTCCGGCCAATCAAGGTTACCCGGGCGACCTGTATTCCCAATTGGCCAGTCGTTACGAAAAAGCCGCTGATATTGAGGGTGCTGGAAGTTTGACCATCCTCGGGGTAACCACAATGGACGATGTTACCCATCCCGTACCGGACAACACCGGATATATTACCGAAGGACAATTTTATATGAAGGACGGATATCTGGAACTGTTCGGATCATTAAGCCGTTTGAAGCAACAAGTAAACGACCGGACCCGTCCGGACCATAGAAGTATCATGAATGCTATGGCGCGGTTGCTTTCAGAAGCCGAGGAACGGGTAAAGGCCCAAAAATTCGGTTCGGTGAAGGATGACTATTCGTTGCGGCTGTTGGATTACCGAAAGACCTTCCAAACCGAATTGATGGATCCCTTCCGCTACTTGGAACTGGAAGATGCCCTAGACCTATGTTGGGATACCCTTGCCCAACACTTCAAAAAGGAAGAGGTAGGGCTATCCTCCAAGCTGATCGAGGCATATTGGCCGGAAAAAGGGAAGTTCAAAATATTAAAAGAGATGACCCATGAGTGAGAAAACCTTGGATAAACTGATTGCCACCCTAAAATCGGAAGCTATCGAGGCAGCGGACAACGAAGCGATGGATATCGTGGAGAAGGCACGCGCACAGGCCCAAAAAATCATAAAGGATGCGGAAGCCGAAAAGGAAGAACTTCTGGAAGATGCGAAAAAAGAGGCCCAAGCTACGCTCAGCAAAGGGGAAGGTGCCCTTAAGCAGGCGGCAAGAGACCTAACCGTTTCCGTACGCAACGATTTGTTGAAACTTCTTGGGGCTGTACTGGAAAGGGAAATAGAAACTGCCCTTACCCCGGATCTTTTGGAGGAAGCCGTCCTAAAAGTCATCGAAAACGTAGGTAGTGGAGTTACCCTAAAGCTTCCGGAGAATGCCGAGGCAAAGCTGGTAGACCGAATCCAGAAAAGTTTGCAGACATCGGACACACTAGCTTCTATCAGCAAGGATGCCACTATTCTCAATGGGTTCTCCATAACCAAAACGGATCAAGGATGGAGTTACCATATTTCGTCCGAGGAAGTCGCCGAACTTTTGAACGTTCACCTTAGTCCAAAATGGGTTCAAATCCTTAAAAACGAATCGGAAGCATGATCACCGGAAACCTGGAATATGTAATGAGCAGCTTCCCGCATCTGTATTTTCAAGACTCCGATGAGGAACGCCTTAGGATGTTTTCCATCCTAAGAAAATATGCAGGGCCTTCAGGGGAGGAAAAAAGCATCATCGCTATTTTGGACGAAGAGGCCGGTAAGTATTTAACCTCAAGGGAATCCCGTACGTTACAACAAATTACATTGGAGGATATCCATATGGAAATTTTCCAACGCAGTAATAACAAGGTTCTATCGGCTTTTTCCGCTTATGTCCATAGGCTTAAAAGGAATATCGAACAACTTCGCATCTCCCGAAAAAAAAGGGTGGAGACCACCATGGCCAAAAAGCAACCGCTCCCCTTTACACCGGGTACTCCACTGGAAGAAGAGATTCAAATTTTGAAAATGCAATGGGAGAAACTTGACGGGCTTTCCATTGGACATTATACCGATTTTGGGGCCCTAATTATCTATAAGCTGAGGCTGCTGCTCTTATTGCGATGGTGGGGTTTTGATCAAAAAAAAGGTTTCGACAATTTTTTAGACATCACAAAGAAGGACTGAACATGGCCGATAAGATCTTAATGAACAAAAACACCCTGGCCGCCTTAAAAATAGAGCTGAGGGAATACAACACGGCCTTACCTGTCTTTGAGATGAAGGAACAGCAGTTGAAGGAGGTAGTACAGACTACGGAAAATAATATTATTCGGCTGAAACGGGCCATTGAGGCCACCGATGCGGAAACCAAAAAATGGGTGGCCGTGATGGCCGAGGAGACCATTGACCTGTCCGAATTGGTAAAAGTCAATGAAGTTGTTACCGAAAAACGGGAAATCGCAGGAGTAACCATAGAAACCTTTAAGGATATCGCGTTTAAGGAAGTGGAGGTAGATCTTTTCAATACCCCTCTTTGGATCGATGCCGCCCTAGAGGCGATACAGGAGCAAAAGACCAACAGGACCTTGGTGGAAATCGAAGAACGAAATTTGGAATTGCTGAAGGAAGAACTTGCCGAGGCCCGCCGGATGAAAAATGCATTAAAGGAAGTGTTTATACCGGAAACCCAGGAGAATATTCGAAAAATTGAAATCTATCTGGGCGATGTGGAGCGACTGGCCATAGGGTGCGCCAAACTGGTAAAAAAGAAGAAACAGGAAAAAAAGGCCATGGCATGATCGTTAAGATGAAGGAAATACTGCTCTTTACCACCGCACGTTCTGTGGACGAAACCATTCGTGTACTCGGGAATCTTGGAGTGATGGACATCAAGGAGATCGACCGATCGCCCAATGGAATTGCTGAAAGGCGATTGGCTTCGCTCAATAAGACGGAAAATGCAATTTCCTCCCTTAAGGAACATTCAAAAAAGAAAAAGGATACCATCACTCGAGTGAAATATCCGGCCAAGGATCCCAAACAGCTTGTAGAGCGCGTATTGATGACAGAAGAAATTAGGCGAAGATGTAAAGACCGACTTGATGAGCTCTACCTACAGTTGGATTGGTACAAAACCTGGGGCGAAAAAGTAAACGTAAAGGACTTTGAAATCCTGAGGAAAAAAGGGATTTACATTCGGCTCTATCTTTTGGGCAAATCAATGTTACCCAAAGTTAAGGAAGACCATACCGTTGTGACCTTCCCAGAACGGAACGGTAAGATACCGGTGGCATTGGTCACGCAAAACGAACATGAAAAATTAAATCAAAAAGAGGTAGTCCCCCCGAAATTATCCTTTGATACCATACAACGACAGATTAAAAGGAAAGAACGGCAATTGACCGAAGTAGAACACTTCTTGGATGATCAAACCGAACATCTGCATTGGCTTGAGGAATACCGCATATTGTTGAAAGACCGATTAGGTATGCAACAGACCTTGGGAGGTATAGGTGACATTGATGGAAAGCTAAAATACCTTAAAGGATATATACCTCGCGATTCCGTAGATGATTTCGTCGCAAAAGCGGAAGAGAACCATTGGGGCTACCACATCACCGAGCCCGAAAAGCCGGAAGAGGTACCGGTCTATATCAAAAATCCCAAGTGGATCAGTATTATCAACCCGGTAATGAAATTCATAGATATCGTACCCGGATACAAGGAAGTGGACGTCTCCATTTATTTTTTGGTAGCCTTTGCCCTATTTTTTGCTATGCTTGTTGGTGATGCAGGATACGGATTGATCTTTCTATTGGTTACCTTATTCCTTCGCAAAAAACTAACGCCCCAGATGCAGATCTTGATTTATGTTCTCAGTGGTACGACCATAGTTTGGGGAGTACTTAGTGGCACCTATTTTGGTGCCGAACAGATAGCGGCCCTTCCTTTTTTCAAGAACTTGATCGTTGAGGAAATTGCCAGCTTTGGGTTCGATAATGTTTCCTTTATGATGCATCTCTCGTTCCTGATAGGGGCCATTCACCTTACCGTGGCCCATGGAATTCGCGTTGCCCAGTTCATCAATTCCATACGGGCCCTTAGTGAAATAGGTTGGGTCTTTTTGGTTTGGGGGTTGTTCTTCTTGACCGAGCAATTGGTACTGGGCAAGACTATGCCCATATGGGGCCCTTGGTTATTTATAGCGGGAGCGGCCTTGGTTGCTCTTTTCTCGGTCGAAAGCAAGAACTTTTTGAAAAGCATGCTGGTTTCATTGGCCAATTTGCCGTTAAGCTTAATTAGTGGATTCTCTGACATTGTTTCCTACGTACGACTTTTTGCCGTAGGTATGGCAACGGCAGCCGTTGCGGCGAGTTTCAACAATATGGTGTTGCCCGAAGGGATTACCGATATGGGGCTTTTGGATTTATTGATGGCGGCCATTGCATTGCTTTTGGGACATGGACTCAACATTGCCCTGGCCCTAATGGCGGTTATGGTACATGGGATACGCCTGAATATGTTGGAGTTTGCAGGGCATCTTGGTGTACAGTTCTCCGGCGAAGCCTATAAACCGTTTACACTGGTTTCCCAAAAAAGCGTAGTGGAACCGGAAAAGATGGAACCGGCCCCAACAACATAAAAGAATTATAAAATTATTAAACTATAAAATCATGGTAGATATGGCAATTTTAACAACGACGGTAACAGGATTGGGCGATATGGGAATGTCCTTGAGCATTGCCGCGATAGGGTCTGCAATAGGAACCGGAATCGCAGGTATGGCAGCTATTGGGGCTTGGAAGAAAATGATAACCAGTGGACAAAAAGCAGCTACTGCCCTACTCATTTTTGTAGGTGCCCCACTTTCCCAGGTTATCTATGGTATGATCCTCAAAAATGCCATCGCCGATGCCGACCTGGCACCTGACTCTTACCTCTGGCAAATCATTATTGGGCTGGTTGCAGGGGCAGCCATGGCCGGCTCGGCCATATTTCAAGGAAAGACAGGGGCACGGGCCTGTGATGCCATTGCGTCGGGTGCCAATGATACGGCAAAATACATCATGATTATCGGTATTGTGGAAACGGTAGCACTTTTCGTCATGATCTTTACCATGACCGGGTTGCCTACTACCTAATCCAAGCCGATACATATTTTAACTTTTAGATTTTTTTTAGTACCCATGTGGTAAAATGTCATGTTTTATCTAGTCCATACCCATTAGATTTATGCCTTAGGATATATTCACCCAAAGCCTTCCACTATGAAGATATTGGTTATCGAGGACAATATTGAACTTCTGAAGGACATCAAAAACTTTTTGGAAGTGGAGGGGAACATTTGTGAAATTGCCCATACCTACAAATCGGCGTATAGCAAGGTAGGTTATTTCCCGTATGACATTTTGGTGGTCGATATTGGGTTACCTGATGGCAATGGGCTTGATATCATCAAGGAGGTGAAGAAAGAAAATATTGATGCGGGCATCATCATTATTTCCGCCAGGAACGCGGTCGGTGATAGAATACACGGATTGGAAATAGGCGCGGACGATTATTTGACCAAACCCTTTTATCTGGCCGAGCTAAACGCCCGGATCAAGGCATTGTACCGAAGGAAAGTTTATAATGGAAGTAGGGAAATCTTTTTTAACGAAATCAAGATCAAGCCGGACAGCCATGAAGTCTTTGTAAACAACCGCCTTTTGAACCTTACCAAAAAGGAATTTGACATCATCCACTTTTTTGTGGTGAACCGGCATAGACTTTTGACCAAGGAGGCGATAGCGGAACACCTTTGGGGCGACCATATTGAAATGGCCGATTCCTTTAATTTCATCTATACGCATTTGGCCAATTTGAGGAAAAAAATTGCCGAATCGGGAGGGAAGGACTATATTCAGTCCATTTATAGTGTAGGATATAAATTCACCGACCGCGAATGAACTTAGTTAGGAAGACCAATACATACTACCTTATATTTCTGGCTTTCCTTTTCCCGATCATGGTTACGGTAGATTATTACCTCATCCAATACATTGTTAATAGCGAAGTTGAGGAAATATTACTTCATGAAAGTGAACGGATCAACTTTCACCTCGCCAAGGAAGGGACATTTCCCGCTTCCAACTATTTATTCGAGACTACACCTGTTAGCGGGGACTTCGGACCTCCCTCCAAGTTTAAGGATACCTTGTTCTACGAGGCCTATGCCGACAAGCATATTCCTTATCGCACCTATGAGTTTGCGGCACAAGTGAATGGGCAAAAGGTTCGGGTTTCCTTGAAACATGTGCTTCTGGAAATCAATGAACTGATCCTATTGCTTTTTGCGACCACAACATTGATCCTATTGGTTTTGGTAACGGGATTGTTTTTCATCAATCAGAAAATATACCATTGGGCCTGGAATCCATTTTTTAAAAACCTTTCAAAACTTAAAGACTATGATGTTACCCAAAAAAATCCTATCCATCTAAAACCCTCAAATATCCAGGAATTTGAAGAGCTCAACAGGGTGGTTACGTCCCTCATGGATCAAGTGAAAAAAGATTTTCAGAATCTAAAGGAATTCAACCAGAACATTTCGCACGAGATACAGACCCCTTTGGCCATTATCCGTAACAAAATGGTATTGCTCTTGGAAAGCCAAAACCTTGATTCAAAAGAACTGCAATGGGTACAGGCCGTTTATCAGGAAACCAATAAACTATCAAAAATTGAGAAGTCCCTGACCTTGATTTCCAGGATAGAGAATCAGGAATTTAAGCGGTTGGACAGTGTTGATGTTCGCCTCCTCATAGAGAACATCATGAACAACATGATAGAAATGATCTCGTTTAAAAAACTAAAAGTAAAAACCAATTTGAATCCTGTTAAAATTAAATGTGATCTTGTTTTAGCGGACATCCTCTTCACTAACCTGATCAAAAATGCCGTACAACACAATCATGAAGGAGGCTCTATAGAAATGCTTCTGAACGAGGAGAAATTTGAGATCATCAACACCGGGGATGAATCGCTGATAGAAACCGCTCAATTGTTCAATCGTTTTCAAAAGGGAAACTCGTCAAAGGAATCCTTGGGTCTGGGTTTGGCCATAAATCAAAGAATATGTGAGCTTTACGGGTTTCGTTTGGATTACGATCGCCAAGGGCAAATACACACGTTTTCTTTGTTTTTTCAATAGACCATGTCTTGTCGGCAACCGTTGGAATGGTATTATTAAAAGTACCCTATCATTCCCGTCCTATTAAATTCATTGCGCAATAAATTAGGTATCAAAATAAAATCATTCGCCCTGATAAACTAACTTTACCGTCCGTTGATAGTTTCCATGGGATAGGTTGGCTAATAAATAGTCGATTTAGAACTAACTATATTGCGTTTTATAAAAATCAAATGAGCAAAAGAAAAATAATTTTGAATTTATGTACAAGCCTCGATTCCTTTATTGAAGGGGAAAATGGCGAAATCGATTGGTGTTTTACAGATCAGGATTATTCAATGACGGCTTTTTTGAATCGCATTGACACTATTTTTTTTGGACGAAAAAGTTATGAGCAAGTAATCCAGGGAATGCCCAACGCGTTTTCGGATAAGAAGAAAGTGGTATTTTCCAAAACACTAAAAAATATAGATGCCCATTCAAGAATTATAAGTGGGAATATTGAAAATGGAGTACGGGATCTACTCAACACTCCTGGCAAGGATATTTGGCTTTTTGGGGGCGCGGACCTGACTACATCGATGCTAAATCTAAACCTTGTGGACGAACTGATGATTTCTGTACATCCCTTACTATTGGGAAAGGGAAAACCTTTGTTCAACGCTATTAAAGGAAGAAAAAAGCTTATACTAACGGATACGAAAACATTTTCTACCGGATTGGTTCAATTGTACTATACTGTAGAAAAGGAATAATACCCAGGTAGCCGTTGCTTAACAGAATTACCCTGCTCAAAAGGAATACGAATGGTTATCCCCGAATCCAGTTTTCTTCCTAAAAGAGCGCTAAGATTAAAACAACCGACAAGACTAAGCCTTCGGTAAAAACACCTCCGCCATCATACAGCGCGCACTTCCGCCTCCGCACGTTTCAATGGTATCCAGAGGACTGTGAATGATATCGCAATGGGCTTTGATCGCCTGGATCTGATCGGGTCTTAAGCTTTTAAAGGCAGCAGAGCTCATTACCATAAAACGTTGGTCGTTTGCGCCAATTACTTGCAACATATTACCTGCAAAATGGTGCATTTGTTCCTCGGTGATGGGGATAATCTCCTTACCGTCCCTTTTTAAATGCGCTTTTACATCCTTGCGTTCCGCCTTATCATCAATAGCGTCCAAACAGATTACCGCAAAATCTTCTGCCATGGCCATCATTACATTGGTGTGGTAAATGGGGAGGCGTTCCCCGTTTACCGTCTGGTTGGCCGTAAAAATGACCGGAAAACAATCAAAATCTTCACAGAATTCTATGAACAATTCCTCGTCTGCGCGCTCGGACAAGGCACAATAGGCCTTTTGGTGAACCCGATCCTTTAGGATACTTCCCGTACCTTCCAAGAAAAGCCCCTTCTCCTCTGCCGAGGTATAGTCCAGAATAGTGTCGATTCTAAATCCGTTTTCCTCAAGAACATCAAAAATATCCTCACGACGCTCCCTTCTCCGGTTTTCGGCGAACATGGGATAAATAGTAACAGTGCCATTGGCATGAAAGGACACCCAGTTATTGGGGAAAACGGAGTCCGGGGTATCGGTTTCCTTTTTGTCATCAACTACAATGACATTCACGCCTTTATTACGCAGAGTAGTCACAAAATTGTCAAATTCCTGTTGCGCCCGAGAATTGATGGTCTGGTCGTTAACTTCCAAATCTTCCATAAAATAGTTGTTCACCGCTGTTTGTTCGTTCATACGAAAAGCGACCGGCCGAATCATCAAGATAGTGTCTGTTACCTGTTTCATTATAGTTTAAAGGGATTCTGAAGCTAGATTAAAATCACTTAAATCCAAGAGGCTAAATTATGACTTTTCTCAGGGTCTTTCATCCTATTTAAATAAAAAAAACAACCTTTGCCAACAAGGATTCAAGACTTTTTTCATTAGTAAATCAATGCTATGTCCGGAGAAACTAGTTTAAAAAAATTGATCAGTGAAATGGATCCCAGACTTAACCCTGGGGAGTATGTGTTTTCGACGGTAAGTACGACCGATGGCATGGATAGAGCCGATGTTTTATGCGAATTCAAAGAGCAGGAAGGTATTACGATTATTCTGGAGCGTTCTAAGGCCGACGCGTATGGACTTCCATATGGGTTTGTGGCTGCCTGGATTACCCTTGACGTACACTCCGCTTTAGAGGCCAAAGGGCTTACCGCTAAAGTAGCTACGGCCCTGGCCGAGCAAAACATTAGTTGCAACGTGATTGCAGGGTACTACCACGATCATCTTTTTGTTCCCCATGCGGAAGGAAACAAGGCCGTCGATATTTTGAAGGCCTTGTCCATGGATTAATTCATTAAAATCTTTAAAAATATTTGGAGATGGCTATCCGTAGGAAGCTATCGTCCCGAAAATTCGATAGGATCAACTCACTTTCATCAATAGTACTAAAAATACGGGCCTCCGCTTCTACCGTCCACGTACTTCCAAAACGTCGTGACGCCTCTAGACTAAAAATTTTACTGCTCGACTCCAAATCGGTGATACCACCCAGTAAAATAGAGGTATCCGCATTGTCGTTGAACGCGATTCGGCTACCAAAGAACACATCGTTCTGAAGGGCGGTGAGGGCCAATTCATCCCTTTCATCATATAGATATTCCCCTAATAAGCCAATGTCCAGACCATTCCCATCTATGTTACTGAACGTATATTCCAGTCCCGCTGCCAGTGCGAAAAAATCCTGGGCTTCGGCATGTCTGTAAATGGATTCCAATTTCCAAAGAAAAGCGTCATGTGTAGCCTGAAGCTCCAATCCGGTCTGATGGATTACGGGATAAAAGGAATTGATGGCACCCGAAGGCTCGAACAAAAAAAGCGGTTCCCTACCGTTGCCGTAAAAATGCGAAAGCGCAATGTCAAAAATCCCGAAATAGTGTTTCCACCGTAGCGCAAAATCCTGCCGCCACTCCTCCGCCCCACTCTCGTAGCCCAAATCGTCCTGATTTATGACCGTCCCAAAACGCAGTCTACCCGCCTCACCTGCAAAAGTACGCTTACGATGATAAGGCAGATAAAAGAAATCGAATGTTCCCCAAGAGTTCGTGATCCAACTGAACTGTACCATGGGCTGTCCCAATTTTTCCTCTCCATCAAAGGTTTCAACTGCATCGGTCTGATTGATGACGTCCACCAGATGATTGCTCTCTATAACCCCCCAGTACACTTTTTTCAACCCCACACTCAATTCCCAATTCCCTTTTGCCTTTTGGTAGTAAAGCTCACGGATGTCCCAATGGGTACGCTCATCATCCCTATCCAATCTAAGGAAACCTTGGGCATTGATACTTTCATAACCTTTGTTCCAGGAGGCCGAATACCCAGGTCGGAAGGCCAAGGAAGGATAATGCTGCTTCTGTCCCTGAAACTGTCCGGAGTCCAAGAAATAGCGATACTCCGTTTCTATTTCCAATTCAAGGTCATGCTCCACTTTTCCGGAATCATCGTTTTGGGCAAACCCATATGCAAATCCTATAAGGCAAAGAATGCCCAGTACCTTCTTGTTATTCATTGGCTACTCATGTAGAAGGCCAGGCCGAAAATCATCATGCCATTTGTCATTCCCGAGGAGCGAAAACCGCCTCGACCAACATTATTTCGGCCTGCCTTGTCTAAATTTATCTTCCTGCCCTTTGTAAGGCCACTTGGGAAAAATCATCGCCGGAAAAGGAGACCCCAAAATCGTATTCGCTAAATTTCAATAGGGTTTCCTTGTTGCTTTGATGATTTACCATATTAAAGGTGGCGGCACGCCAAAACTTGTCCTTGTACAGTTTATAGTCACTATAGGTCAAGGTTTTTAACAGGGCATTTTTTCTATCGTAAAACTCTACCTTTTCAATACGATACCCTTTATCCTTGTTATAGGTAACTATACGGCGTGTATACCCTGATTTAGGGTCTACCGGATCCTGTTCCACCAACAGCAAATTGCCTTTTGCTTCCAAAAATTTATAGGTGTACTTTTCCACTTCCTGGGACGAAAGGTCCTCGTAGGCAAATTCACTTCCTACAAAAGGGCCGGATTTGTTATTCGATGAAATCCGCTTTACCCTTTTAATGGAAGGCAAATACAACCACTGATCATCGGAACCTACTTTATGGGTATAGGTCAAGGTAGCGGTTCCTTTAACGTCCTTGGGGCTATCGAATGCGATAAGCGACTTGTCTCCATCTTCTATCAACTCCAGAGTCCTGGTAGTCATTGTCCTTTCACTGGTCTGTCCATTTTTGTTTTTCAGGATCATTTTAAGTTCTACCAAAGAACTTCCAAATCCTTGATCGGCGAGTTCGGCAGCTTTTGCTATTTCCAATCCTCTTTCCTCAGGTGTTTGGGCAATGGCCCAACTTATTGCGGAAAATGCCGCGACGGTCAAAATCGATTTTTTCATTTTTGTATGATTTATGTTTAGAGTGAATATTAATTGTTCAGTTTTAATTCTGGTTTCAATTGATTCGGCATTGTATCAACTACTTCTTCTTTTCTGCTTAACAGAATCAATAGTGCCGGAAGCAAAAGAAAATCTATGATCAGGGCTGCCGTGATAATGATTACGGTTATCCGGGCCATGTAGCTGTTCAGGGCAAACGATGACGTAGATAGTACCGCAAAACCCGATAACAATACTACGGTCGTAGTCACCAGGGCACGACCCACCGTCTCAAAAGCATAGACCACAGCTTGTTTGGCATCATATCCCAATTCCCTTCGTGCCCGCAGGAACTTGCTCATAAAATGAACGGTATCGTCTACGATAATGCCTAGGGTCATTCCAAAGACGATGACCATCCCCGTATTGATCTGTCCTTTGTAAATCGCCCAGATTCCAAAACCTACCAGAACGGGAGTAACATTTGGAATGATGCTTAACAGGCCTAGTTTAAAGTTTCGCAAGGCAAGCATCAGCACCAGGGAAATTAGAATCAAGGCAATAATGTTACCATTGAACATGCTTTCTGCCTGTCTAAACCCTAATTTGGAGAACATCATGGTAGGGCTTACCCCGATAGAGTGCATAGGTTCATCCGTATGGTTTCTTAACCACTCCTCCGCCCGACCTGAAAAGGCTATCATTTCGGCACTTGAAATATTCTTTAAGGTTGCGGTTACCCGTGTTTCCGACTTATCCACATTAATCTGATTGTTCAAGTCCAAACCAAAAGGCAATGAAAGCTCATACAACAGAAGAAATTGTGCCGCCTCTTCCCTATTATCCGGTACGCGATAATAGGACTGGTCATCCCCGTGCATAGAGCGATTTACCCTTCGGGCCACTTCACTGAAGGCATTTACGTGTACGACTTCCGGTTGCTCGTTCAGCCAATCCTCGAACGCGTTCAGGTTTTGGAGATACCCTGGATTGTTGATTCCACCGCTTTCGCCACTTCCCACGGAAAATTCCACATTGTAAAAACCGGTCAGATTATCGTTTATAAAATCACTGTCCCTTCTAAACTGTACCGAATCATCGAAGTATTCCACAAATTCGTCGTTAAACACATTTAGGGTCGCCAAATAGGTAAGGCCGGCGATAACGGCCAGGGAAATTGCCGTTATACGAACCGGTTGTCGGGTCACCAAAAGGCCTAATTTGGTATACATCCCCGTTTTTTCCTCTTTCCTTACCGCACCTTTTTTCTTCCAGAGCGGAAAGATGGCCATAAGTGCCGGTAGGGTGGTAGTGGAATACAGAAATGCCATGGTCATTCCGAATGCCGTAATATTCCCTAAGTGCCAGAAAGGAGGTACGTCACCAAAATTCATGGTCAAAAACCCGATTACCGTAGTGAGGCTTGTAATGAACACGGGCATAAAATTGAGACGCATACTTTCTATAAGGGCCTCCTTTTTACCCAGCCCGTCCTTACGGACCTTTTGCAACATGGTAATGAGGATATGGATACTATCGGCCACCGCCAGGGTAAGTATCATTGTTGGAAATACGGCCGAGGGCGGGGTTAGTTTTATACCGGTAAGACCAACGAAGCCTACAGCGCTTAAAATGGAGAACAGAACCACTACAAGTGTGGAAAAAGTGGCAAAAAAGTTCCGGGTCAATAAAAAGGTAACAATAACAACAATAAGTAACATAATGCCAATAAGCGCCAAATCGCTTTGTGATGCTTCAAAAAAAGCCGTGTTCAGTGGAACCAGACCCGTGGTGTACATTTTGAACTGGGGATGTTTCGCCTTAAAATCCTCTACCATTTTTCGGGTGGCCACCGTTACCTCGGGAATCTCGGCGGCGCTGTCCACACCGGGCAACCGTACCGTAACATTAATCGCGGTAACGCTCCCCTCTTCATTAATGATTCGATGCAAAAGCAACGGTTCCTTTAAGGCCTTTTCCCTGATTTCCAAAATCTCCGTATCCGTTTTGTTAGCAGATTCATAGGAGAGATCATCCACATACAAATCATCACCAACCGCGCTGGTATGCTGAAAATTGGTCACGGCATCTACTCTGGAAGAATAAGGAGTATTCCAAGCGCTTGCCGTTAATTCTTCAATGGCGACAAGGTTTTTCCTGGTAAAAACATTGCCATTGTCAGGAGCCAGGACAATTACAATATTGTCGTCTTTGGTGTATTTTTCCTGAAGGGCGTCGAAAGCCTCCAACTCCGGATTCGATTCGCTGAAGAAGACATGATAGTCCCCGTCAAATTCCATTTTTCCCTGGGAGGCCAGTCCAAAGGCCAACAGCAAGGTAAGCAGCAGTACAGGCCATTTGAACCTGATGACAATCTCTGCCCATTTTTTGGCAAAAGTGTTTACGGAGTTTCCCGCTCTTTTAAGTGTATTCATAGTTTTAAGGTTTACTAGTTGACCAGTCACTTATTAAAAAGTGCAAATGGTTTCAAAAAAATTGCTTTTCTACGTTATAGTCCTAAGACGATCCAATTTTGTTTATCTGGACAATTTTAGGTGAAAATTTATCTCAACTAAATTATTTTATAATTGACCAGTCGTCTATTTGATTGCCAAAAAAAATTATCGGAACAAAATAGTCCGTACCATATTCATGTAATTGTCCACTGGATAAGCACTTTTCATCTCCTTCATCGTTGTCATTGCCCCCTTGCCCGCGTCCTCAAAAAAAGCCACTATATCCGCCGCGTTCAAATTGGGATCAATTTCTCCCAATTTCTGGGCTTCCTCCACCACAGCCGTAATCTGAGCCTTAACAGCAGTTTCGCGTATAAGGATGGCTTTTCTAATATTTTCGTTATGTTCGGCCATTTCATTACCCAGGTTGCAGGCCATACATCCCATTTTGCATTCCATTTCATTCTTCAGCACATTGCATCGGAATTCGTGAAAATTCAGAAGACGTTGCTTCGGCGAAACCGTTTTGTCCATTAGTACTTTCTCAGCAGGGGCAAATTGGGTCTGATAATACATGTCAATGGCCTTGATAGCAAAGTCTTCCTTACTATCAAAGTAAAAATAGAATGAGCCCTTTGGAACATCGGCCGCCATTACAATGTCATTTACACTTGTGGCGTTATACCCTTTGGACCACAGCAACTCCATCCCTTTTTCCAAGAGATAGTCGGCCTTGGTTTCATGTTTTAATGTCTTCCGCATTACTCTCAATCTCGCGACAAAAATATGACCACTCGTCTAGTAAACCAAAAAATCGGGTGTTAAAGTTTTCTATATGCTCCGAAATGGCCATACTGTTCGTGCTCATTATCCGCCTGTAAACCAATCATTGAGTTTATCGTTATTCCTGCTTTGTAACAAAAAAAATAGGTCGCTATCTTTAGAAATAAAAAATTTCTTGAAATCGACCCCGCCTTGACCGGACGGGCAGGTATTCCCGAAGCAAGCCGCAGGGGTATTCCACCGATTTCATCCTGACTCACATCAGGAATCGAAATTTTATATTTTGCCCCTCCCGGAATTGCGAAAAGGCAATTCCTACCTCCCCAAGGGGAGGTATGGTCGGGAACCCCGAGGCAAAGCCATCGGGGAATTGTACAGATTAAATTGACCGGAGTGTTTTCAAAATATCTTGGTAGATATAATGATGTTCTATTGTTTTTGGTATTGATTCCTATTATCAATACCATTAATTATCATCTTACCTATGCAACGATCCGATGGGATTGGTATACCTATGCAACTTACTCCATAGATACGATAACTGGCTACATTGCCTGGGGGTTGATAAAACGTACCATTCTTTGGATGGACAAGGCAATGCCTTACGAAAAGGCCCTGATCAAACGATTATTATTACAATTGTTGATTACAAATCTAGTGGCCCAAGGTTTTATCATTTTGGCCACTGAAAGCATAAATGCTCTTTTTGGAGATGGGCCCTTACCTACTGGATTTTATACCTATAACTTGTTTATCTTCTTTATTTGGATATTGGTCATTAACGGTATTTATGTTGGGTTCTACTTGTATGATCAGTGGTTACTCGCCCAATCTTTACGCGAAAAGGATAAAAAATTACGCTCAAAAGGTTTTTCGGTAGCCCTGGGAAATAGTACAAGACATATTTCTTTTGACCAAATAGCGGTGTTCTATGTTGAGGATAGGACCACTTTCCTAAGGACCAAAATCGGGGAGCAATTTGTTTTGGATGATTCCCTAAACAAGATTTTACCGGTGTTACCAGCGGAGGTCTTCTTTCGGTTGAATCGAAAATATATCGTACATCGAGAGCAAATTAAAGGATATCGCAAAGAAATAAATGGCAAGTTGTTGGTAGAGTTTGATTCCGGAACATCAATGAAGACCTCAATCGTGAGTAGAACAACCGCCCCGGAGTTTAAACAGTGGTTTACTATTGCAGCTCCCCGTTTTTAAATCATTACCGTTCTACGTTCCATCCCTAAAAATAACACGGTTCATCCTTTTTGCTTAAAAAGTGTTAGGATTTCGCATCGCCATATCTGGATATTTGTCAAAATTTCAAGTCATGAACGGAAGGATTAAAATAACAGGAATATTATTTGTGGTAACAATGTCCCTTGCCGCACAAGGAGTCGGATTTCCTATTGAAAAACAGGAAGCTGTAAAGGGTGTACTCAAAAAATACGTAGACCTGGGTGTTCCAGGGCTGTCATTGGCCGTCTACAACGAGCAAATGGGGCTATGGTCCCACGCGGAAGGTTTGGCAAATCTTGAAAATCGAACTCCACTTACCACGGGACATATGCACTACTTACAGAGTATAAGCAAGACCTATATGGCGGTCGTTATCCTTCAATTGTACGAAAAGGGAAAATTGAAATTGGAGGATCCCCTTGTTCAGTATCTCGATTATCCCTGGTTAAAATCGATAAAGGGTGTGGACAAAATTACCCTAAAAATGCTTTTGAACCATACGTCCGGACTTCCGGAATACAGTACGGATCCGCTATTGGTATCCCGAATCATCCAAGATCCCCTAACCGTACTCAATGTCCCTGAAATGCTATCCTATATCCAAGGAAAGCCTTTGGATTTTGAACCCGGTAGCAAGTACTCCTATCGCAATACTAATTTTGGCCTCCTATCATTGATTGCGGACAAAATAACCGGGGACCATATCGCCTACATGGAAAAGGAGCTATTTGAAAAGCTTAAACTGAAATCCACTTACGTACTATCAAAAGACAACATTGATCATGATTTGAATTTGGTGGATGCTTATTGGGATGTGTTATTGGAAAGCATCCCGACGAACATTTCAAAGTTGCAAAGGGCCAATGTATCCTCCATGAAAGGTGATGATGGTATGGTGGCTTCCAGTGAAGATGCCGTTCTTTTTTTAAAGGGCCTTATTTCCGGAAAACTGCTTGCCCCCAAAACCTTGGAGCTCATGCAGGAGTGGGTCTTGAGCGAGGAGGGGGAGCGAAAGTATGGCCTAGGTATAACCTATTATGACTTGGAAACCACATATGGCTTAGGTCATTCCGGAGGAGGTATCGGGGCGGGATGCGTCCTAATCTACTTACCGGAGCTGGAATCCATCGTCTTTATCGCCACCAATTTCAACACCATGATGGAATCACCTATCCGGAAAAAAGCGGAAAATCTTCAAATGGATATTCTAATGGCCCTGTTTATGTAAAGGAATCTAATCCCTGATCAGCGGCATGGTACTACAACGCAATAACCCGCCTTGTTTGGAAATCTCCGCATAGGGAACTTCCTCTACTGTAAAGCCCTGATTTCGCAACCAATCATTAAGACGGGTGAAATTCCTTTCGGAAACCACAATGTCCGGGGAAATGGAAAACACATTACTGAACATTCGATACATTTCATCAGCGGTAATCTCAAAAATGTTTTCTTCTCCAAAATAGTCTACCAACCATAGATATTCGTCCTCTACCAAAAATCCATTTTTGTGGAGGATGGCCTTATCCTTTCCTACAGGTTGGAAACAGCAATCCAAATGAAGTGCATTTTCCTTTGGGTTCGCAATTGATTTTCGAAGCTCAAAGGACTTCACCTTTTTGTGGGGGAACATCCGTTTAATGTACTCCACACCTTCCCAATTGGTCCTTGCCGTAATATAATCCGGATAGTCGTGACCGGTATAGGTACCAATAAAAATATAATCGTTCCAAGGCATAACATCGCCACCTTCAATATGGACCTCCTCGGGTGGATATAGGATATTGTCCGGATGGATGTATTCCAGTACATGCAAAATAGCGTCAAATTCCTCTTCCCTGTCCGGAAGTATATTGGCCTTAATCAGTTTGTCTTCTATAACAAAGGCGATATCCCTTGAGAAAATTTGATTACAGTCCTCCAAGACCTCTGGCCTAAATACCTCAACATCGTGCGCCTTAAAAACGTTCGCCAATGCCTCCATTTCCTTTATCATATCCTCTTCCCTAGGGTAAGTACCGGCCAATATATGTTGAAGGGATTTTGGGTCATAGGCGTTCTCTGGTTTAGGTACGGGACCATTGTTCCTTGCCGTTCCCAAAAGTACCGCCCTTAATCGGGAAGTTTCATCGTTTACATTGAGATGGAGCATCGTGAAATTTTTGGCAAATATAGGAATTCCCAGATAGCGGGAATCAATAAAAAAACCCTTATCAAAGAAATCGATAAGGGTTATCCTTTATGAAACCAATAATGGATGTCACCGCAAATCAACAGCAACAAAAGGTCTGTGGTTTTCACCAATATAAACCTGTCTTGGACGACCGATAGGCTCTCCTTTTAAACGCATTTCCCTCCACTGGGCAATCCAGCCGGGCAACCTGCCCAAAGCGAACATCACGGTAAACATCTCGGTAGGAATCCCTAAGGCACGGTAGATAATCCCGGAATAGAAATCTACATTGGGATATAATTTTCTGTCCACGAAATATTGATCTTCCAAAGCTTCCTTCTCCAGCCCTTTGGCGATTTCCAATATAGGGTCTTCGATTCCCAAGTCGCCCAAAACTTCATCCGCGGATTTCTTGATAATCCTGGCCCTGGGATCAAAATTCTTGTATACCCTGTGTCCAAAACCCATTAGTCGGAACGGGTCACTTTTATCCTTGGCCTTGGCCATATATTTTTTGGTATCGCCGCCATCCGCCTCAATGGCTTCCAACATCTCCAGGACAGCTTGGTTCGCGCCTCCGTGCAATGGCCCCCAAAGTGCGGAAATACCAGCGGATATCGAAGCGAACAATCCGGCAAAGGAAGAACCTACGATACGTACCGTGGACGTGGAACAGTTCTGTTCATGATCCGCATGTAATATCAATAATTTGTCCAAGGCATCGATTACAATCTTATTTTTGGTGTATTCCTTGTTAGGCCGTTTGAACATCATTTTATGGATGTTTTCCACATAACCTAAGGTATCGTCCCCATAATCCAACGGCAGGCCTTTTTTCTTGCGCATGGCCCATGCCACAAGTACTGGAAATTTTGCCAAGATCCTAACAGTTGATTTGTACATTTCGGATTCCGAGGAAACGTCAACGGAAGAGGGGTTAAAGGCGACCAAAGCACTGGTGAGCGATGAAAGTACGCCCATGGGGTGGGCGGATTTTGGAAAACCGTCCAAAATCTTTTTCATTTCCTCATCTACGTGGGACTCTTCCCGAATATCATTATGGAATTTTGAAAGCTGTTCCCTGTTGGGTAACTCCCCAAAAATCAATAAATAAGCAACTTCAAGAAAATCGGCCTTCTCGGCTAGCTCTTCTATGGAATAACCTCGATACCGTAAAATACCCTTTTCCCCATCCAGGAAAGTAATGGCACTCTCGCAAGACCCGGTATTTTTATACCCCGGGTCCAGGGTAATAATTCCCCCGGTAACGGACCGCAGTTTTTTTATGTCTATCGCGAGTTCATTTTCCGTTCCTTCGGTTACCGGAAATTCATATTTTTTACCATTATATTCCAGAGTAGCTTTATCTGACATTCGATTGATTTAAGTATTATTAGAAAGGACAGTAAAGTTAAGAAAAAGAGGTAATCTTAACAATTAAGGTTTCCCCTTTAGGAGATTATTAACATAGCTTTTTTGGTAAATCCAAAACCTATGGAAAAGCCTAAAGCAAATAGAGTACCCTGTAATATTCATCAACCGATTTTTCCCAGGTAAACCGCATTTTTTTAGCTGCGGATTGCATCTTTTTCCATTTGGGTTTGTCATTCTGAAAAACGTCCAGGGCCTGATCAAAACTCAGCAGCATATTATTGATCTTCTCATCATAGGAATCCCCACCAAAACTAAATCCGGTCCTCATGTGTTCCACCGTGTCCTTTAAACCTCCTGTCCCATGTACCAAACAGGGATTCCCATTGCGCATGGATAACATTTGACTAATACCACAAGGTTCAAAAAGACTGGGCATAAAATACAGATCCGTTTCCAAATAGATGGAATCGATCAGGTCTTCCGATTGGCCATTGGTAAAAATGAAATTTTTATATTCATAGCTCAATCCCCTAAAGAGCTCTTCGTACTCCGGTGCCCCGGTTCCTAGAAGCATAAAGATGCCATCTACCTTTTCCAACTTCTTCAGGATTTCTATAAACGCTTCGGGAGAACGTTTAAAGAAATAGAACTTTTGTTCCGTTAAACGGGCTACGCTGGAAACAATGAATTTGGGTCTATTGTCTACCAACTCCATTACCTTTTCCCCGGTATGCGCCAAGAAATCCGCCTTATACTTTTTCGACTCTTGTTGCAACCATCTAAAGAGTGCCTTGACCGTATTGCGATAGATATTCCCCTTTTTGGCCGTACGGATGTTTTTGTAATTAGAGCCATTTAGAATCCCAAAAAGTCTACCTTCATCATCCGCCTGCCTTAAATCTCTTTCCAAACCTTCGCCACCTATGAACTCAGGAGGCGAACTTGGTAAAAGTACATCTTCCTTGTAGGATGGCGATACCGTATGTACGGCATCGGAAAGACGAATGCCCAGGGCCATAAGGTTAACACAATCCTGGTATCGGTAATCCATCAATTTATCGTAATCTATTGGAATATCGGGAAACCAATTTTGAAGTGACGAATAATTATCTCCAAATGGCCGTATCCCTTGTATCGCCAAATTGTGGATGGTATACACAAATCGTATCCTTTTTAAGGATTCATACGCCGGATGGTAGGTCTTTAAGAATACCATGAGGCTAGAATGCCAATCATGCATATGCACAATATCCAAACTACCAAAGGCATCTTCCTTAATGGCTTCGGCCACTGCGGTACAGAATATAACATACTTGATGAAATCCGTATAAAAAGGCTCAACCGGATTGTTGTGGTAAATGTGCGCAATGTCGCCCGCCTCTATTTCCGGATGATGTATTACGTAATGATGAACGTTGTTAAACTCTTTTTTTGGAATTACCTCATACAATTCGGCTGAATAGGTAGTTCCCCTTAGGTGAAAGGTAAGACGTGTTTTTAAGGTTCCTCCAGCCCTGTGAAGTCTGGAATAAGAAGGGACTATGACATGTACCTTGTCCCCCCTCTCGGAAATCTGCCTTGGGACGTCCCTGACCACGTCGCCCATACCGCCCGCCTTACAGTTGGCTATGGCATCATTCTCGGCGGCAACAAAAAGGAAGTTGTTCATTCGAAAAAATTATAAGGCCAAAATATACGCAATGCGCATTAGATATGTAATGAGATAGGTCATAAAGTGCAAAGAAAAAGCCTTCCCCTTTTAGGAAGGCTTCCTATAGGTTAACAAAAGGTAATTTATTTTACTTTGAACGCTTTTTCCTGCGGATAATAGGCCACTTCCCCCAGTTCTTCCTCTATGCGAAGCAACTGATTGTATTTGGCCATCCTATCCGATCGGGAAGCAGAACCTGTCTTTATCTGCCCGGTATTCAATGCCACAGCCAAATCAGCGATGGTATTGTCCTCGGTCTCACCGGAGCGGTGGCTCATTACAGAGGTATATCCTGCATTCTTGGCCATGTTTACCGCGGCTATTGTCTCAGAAAGTGTTCCTATTTGGTTTACTTTGATCAAAATGGAATTGGCGATCCCATTTTCGATTCCCCTGGAAAGTCGCTCCACATTGGTTACAAAAAGATCGTCTCCGACCAATTGCACCTTATCCCCAACTTTTTGGGTAAGAAGTTTCCAACCGTCCCAATCGTTTTCGTCCATGCCATCCTCTATGGATATGATCGGGTATTTGGAACAGAGTTCGGCCAGATACTCCGCTTGTTCCCCAGAGTTGCGTTTCGCTCCCTTATCCCCTTCAAATAAAGTATAATCATACATACCATTTTCATAGAACTCGGCCGATGCACAGTCCAGGGCTATCATTACGTCGTCCCCAAATTTGTACCCGGCATTCTCTACTGCCTTGCCAATGGTATCCAGGGCATCTTCCGTACCGTCCAAAGTAGGCGCAAATCCGCCTTCGTCCCCAACGGCCGTACTTAAATTCCTATCATGTAGCACTTTCTTTAGATTATGGAAAATCTCGGTTCCCATTTGCATGGCATGGGAAAAGTCCTTGGCCTTGACCGGCATTATCATAAACTCTTGAAATGCAATGGGGGCATCGGAATGAGAGCCTCCATTGATGATATTCATCATCGGAACGGGCAAGGTATTTGCACTGACCCCCCCTACATATCTGTACAACGGTATTCCCAATTCATTGGCAGCGGCTTTGGCCACGGCAAGGGAAACCCCTAAAATGGCATTGGCCCCCAATTTTGATTTATTGGAAGTACCATCCAGGGCTATCATCGCCTGATCGATCGCGTTTTGTTCAAAAACGGAGGTTCCCAAAATTTCTTCAGCAATCACGGAATTTACATTGTCAACCGCCTTGCTAACACCTTTTCCCATAAACGAGCTTCCCCCATCACGTAACTCCACTGCCTCATGTTCTCCGGTAGATGCCCCCGAAGGTACGGCAGCCCTTCCCAGAACACCATTCTCCGTAATTACATCTACTTCTACCGTTGGATTTCCCCTTGAATCCAGAATTTGTCTTGCATGTACACTAAGGATAATACTCATCTGATTTTTCTTTAGTTTTTAGGATTGATTTTGAAAATGCAAAGATACGAAACAGTGCCTTTATCCTAAGGTTTTAAGGCGCAATATTCTGTACGAAATAACGATTATTTAATCTATACCGCTTGCTGGGATTTTTTCTTGATTATCTCAAAAAATTGGTCAAAAAGATAGTCGGCATCGTGAGGTCCGGGACTGGCTTCCGGATGGTATTGTACGGAGAATACATCCTTATTTTTCATCCGTATTCCGGCTACGGTCTGATCATTGAGATGCACATGGGTAATTTCCAGATCTGGATTTTTCTCGGTCTCTTCCCTATTGATGGCAAACCCGTGGTTTTGCGAGGTAATCTCTCCTTTTCCGGTAATCAGGTTTAGGATGGGGTGGTTAATTCCACGATGCCCATTGTGCATTTTATAGGTAGATACCCCATTGGCCAAGGCAATGACCTGATGGCCCAAACATATGCCAAAGAGAGGCTTATCAGTTTTAATGATTTCCTTTGCCGTAGCTATCGCCTCTGTCAAAGGCTCGGGATCTCCAGGTCCGTTGGATATAAAATAGGCATCGGGATTCCATTCGGTCATCTCCTCAAACGAAGTGTTATAGGGAAACACTTTGATATAGGCATCCCGTTTTGCCAAATTTCTAAGGATATTCTTTTTTATACCGATATCCAATGCGGATATCCTATAGGTGGCATTCTCATCTCCGTAGTAGTACGCTTCCTTGGCGGAAACTCGGGAAGCCAATTCCAGACCTTCCATACTAGGCACCTCCGCCAACTTACTTTTGAGGGCTTCTACATTTCGGACATCCGTGGAAATCACCGCATTCATGGCACCATTATCCCTGATGTAACTGACCAATGCCCTGGTATCCACATCCGAAATTGCGAATAAGTTACTCTTGTCCAAGAACTCCTCCAAGCCCATATCCGCATCGGGCCTGGAGTATTCATAACTGAAGTTTTTACAGATAAGACCAGCTATCTTTACCGTATCGGATTCCACTTCATCGTTATGTGCCCCATAATTTCCAATATGGGCGTTGGTCATAACCATTAGCTGTCCAAAATAGGACGGATCCGTAAATATTTCCTGATATCCCGTCATGCCCGTATTGAAGCATACTTCACCAAATGCCGTACCTTCCTTATCGCCAACCGCCTTTCCATGGAAAATGGTTCCATCTGCCAATATCAATAATGCCTTTTTTTTGGATGTGTACTTCATACGTGCTGCTCTATTTTTGTTTCACAAATAAACATAAAAAAAGGATAAACTGTAAAGTCTATCCTTTTGTAAATATTAAAATATACTAACATTTTATTCTTCAGAATCATCCGCTTTGGCTTCAACGTCCATGACTTCTTTTGATTCCGAGGGATTTTCCGCCACGGCCACAGCTGGTGTTTCGGACTTACTACCTTTACCCCTTCTACTCCTACGCGTGGATTTCTTTTTCGGTTTACCGGCATTGTAAAGCTCGTTGAAGTCTACCAACTCTATCATGGCCATATCCGCGTTATCTCCCAAACGGTTGCCCAGTTTTATGATCCTGGTATAGCCCCCCGGCCTATCGCCTACTTTTTCCGAAACCGCATCAAAAAGTTCGGTAACCGCGTATTTGTTTCTAAGGTTCTTAAAGGCAATGCGCCTGTTGTGCGTGCCTTTCTCCACAGTTTGATTGTTCTCTGCCTTGGATTTCGTAATCAAAGGTTCTATGAACTGCTTCAAGGCCTTGGCCTTGGCCACCGTAGTATTTATCCTTTTGTGTTCAATTAGGGAACAGGCCATATTGGCCAGCATGGCCTTTCTATGCGCGGCTTTGCGCCCTAAGTGATTGACCTTTTTACCGTGTCTCATTCTTATTTTCTATTTTCTTCCTTATCCGGGACCTTCCCTTCCAACAGAAGTAAATTATTAATCTTTGTCCAACTTATATTTTGATAGGTCCATTCCAAAGCTTAGACCTTTGTTGATGACCAGTTCCTCCAATTCGGTCAGGGACTTTTTTCCGAAGTTCCTGAACTTCATCAAGTCATTTTTGTTAAAGGACACCAAATCTCCCAAGGTGTCCACCTCGGCAGCCTTCAAACAGTTCAGGGCGCGTACGGACAAGTCCATATCCACCAATTTTGTTTTGAGCAATTGCCTCATATGCAAGGATTCCTCGTCATAGGTCTCCGTTTGTGCAATTTCATCGGCTTCCAAGGTAATGCGCTCATCCGAGAACAACATGAAGTGATGTATCAAGACCTTGGCACCTTCGGTCAAAGCGTCCTTGGGATGAATGGAACCATCCGTTTCGATCTCGAATACCAGTTTTTCATAGTCGGTCTTCTGCTCTACACGAAAATTCTCGATGCTATACTTCACATTCTTTATTGGGGTGAAGATAGAATCCACCGCTATGGTTCCAAGAGGTGTTCCCGACTTTTTGTTTTCCTCGGCGGGTACATAGCCCCTTCCCTTATCAATAGTGATTTCCATATTGATGCTCACTTTGGCATCCATATTGCAAATGACCAAATCCGGATTCAGTACCTGATATCCCGAGATAAACTTTTGGAAATCCCCTGCGGTCATTTGATCCTTACCACTAACGGATATGGAAACGGTTTCCGCTTCCGAGTCCTCAATTTGCTTTTTAAACCGAACCTGTTTCAAGTTCAGGATAATTTCCGTAACGTCCTCTACAACACCAGGGATTACGGAAAATTCATGTTCTACCTTATCGATCCTTACCGATGTGATGGCGTGTCCTTCCAAGGAAGAAAGCAATACCCTTCTTAATGCGTTCCCAACCGTTAATCCATAACCAGGCTCCAATGGGCGAAATTCGAATTTGCCCTCGAAGTCTGAGGAATCGATCATTATTACTTTATCGGGTTTTTGAAAATTAAATAATGCCATAATTGGATCAGTGTTGATTTATTTTGAGTATAACTCGACTATTAATTGTTCCTTGATGTTCTCAGGAATCTGTAAACGTTCGGGAGTAGAAACAAAAGTACCTTCCTTCTTTTCAGCATTCCATGTAATCCATTCATATACACTGCTATTGGCCGCCAATGCATCCTGTATCGCTTGCAAGGACTTGGATTTTTCCCTTACACCAACAACATCTCCTGGTCGTAGGGAGTAGGATGGTATATTCACCAGTTCCCCGTTTACGGTAATGTGCCTGTGGGAAACCAACTGCCTAGCGCCTCTTCTTGATGTGGAAATACCCATTCTGTAAACCACATTGTCCAAACGGGACTCGCACAATTGCAATAAAACTTCACCGGTAACTCCTTCTTTACGTTTAGCGTTTGCAAAAAGATTGCGGAACTGTTTTTCCAGAATACCGTAGGTATACTTGGCTTTTTGTTTCTCCATTAACTGGATGGCATACTCCGACTTTTTTCCGCGGCGTCTGTTCTGTCCATGTTGTCCCGGAGGATAATTTTTCTTCTCAAAAGACTTGTCGTCTCCAAAAATCGCTTCTCCGAACTTTCGGGCGATCTTACTTTTTGGTCCTGTGTATCTTGCCATTTTCCTATAGTTTGAAGTGCGATTATGAATTAAGGCTTATCCTTCGATAATCATTAGGTACACTTCTGTGAAATATATTTATATGTAATTTATACCCTTCTTCTTTTGGGAGGTCTACATCCATTGTGGGGCATTGGGGTAACATCAATGATTTCGGTTACCTCGATACCGTTATTATGGATGGTACGTATTGCCGATTCCCTTCCATTGCCTGGACCCTTAACAAAAACCTTGACCTTCCTAAGGCCTGCTTCATGTGCGGTCTTTGAGCAATCTTCAGCAGCTACCTGTGCCGCATAGGGTGTATTTTTCTTGGAACCCCTAAAGCCCAACTTGCCTGCCGAGGACCACGAGATTACATCGCCCTTCTTATTGGTCAATGAAATTATAATATTGTTAAAAGAGGCAGTGATATGGGCCTCCCCCACGGAGTCCACGATAACCTTACGCTTTTTTGCCGCCTTTGTATTTGCCTTTGCCATTTTCTTTTCGTGTTTAGTATGAAGCTTAGTACTTTATACCAATTTGTTATTTCGTAGCCTTTTTCTTGTTGGCCACCGTCTTTCTTTTTCCTTTACGGGTCCTGGAATTGTTCTTTGTCCTTTGCCCCCTTAAAGGTAATCCTGATCTATGACGTATGCCCCTATAGCAACCGATATCCATAAGACGCTTAATGTTCAACTGGGTTTCGGAACGCAATTCACCTTCTATGGTATAGGACGAAACGGCTTCCCGAATCCGACCTATTTCGTCGTCATTCCAGTCGGATACCTTGGTATCCTCATTAACTTGGGCCTTTTCCAAAATTTCCAGGGCCCTACTTTTTCCAATACCAAAAATATAGGTAAGGGCTATTACACCTCTTTTATGTTTCGGTATATCTATACCTGCAATTCTTGCCATAACTATCCTTGTCTTTGTTTAAATCTAGGATTCTTTTTGTTGATTACGTACAATCGTCCCTTTCTACGGACGATTTTGCACTCGGCACTTCTTTTTTTTATCGATGCTCTTACTTTCATGTCTCCTGCTTAATATCTATATGTAATTCTAGCTTTGGTGAGGTCATATGGACTCATCTCCAACTTCACCTTGTCCCCTGGAAGCAATTTGATGTAGTGCATGCGCATTTTTCCGGAAATATGGGCGGTGACCACATGACCATTTTCCAACTCTACCCGAAACATTGCATTGGACAATGCTTCTATTATGCTACCATCTTGTTCTATTGGTGCTTGCTTGGCCATAAATTATGCTACTTTTCTATTTTTTCCAGTTTTCATTAATCCATCATAATGCCTGTTCAGCAAATACGCATTTACTTGTTGAACGGTATCAATGGCGACTCCCACCATAATTAACAGGGAGGTTCCTCCATAAAACAAGGCCCATCCTGCCTGAACATCCATTAGTTTTACCACCACCGCAGGCAAAACGGCTAAAACGGCCAGGAATATGGAACCTGGAAGCGTTATCAGGGACATGATCTTATCCAGGAAGTCGGCCGTTTCCTTGCCGGGTCGTATACCGGGTATAAACCCTCCGCTTCTCTTTAAATCATCGGCCATTTTATTGGTAGGCACGGTAATCGCCGTATAGAAAAATGTAAATATTACGATGAGTACTCCAAATAAAATGTTGTATGCCAAACCGAATATATCGCTAAACTGTACCTCCATCCATTGTCCAAAGGCTGTATCATTAAATGTCTTTCCCAATAATCCCGGGGCGAACATAATGGCTTGGGCAAAAATAATGGGCATTACACCGGATGCATTCAACTTTAATGGGATATATTGTCTTGACCCCATTACATTCTTCTCATATCCACCAGATGCCGATCTTCTTGCATACTGCACAGGAATCCGTCTTGTAGCCATTACCAATAGCACACTGGCCAGGATAACCAGGAACCAAAGGATGACCTCAATCAAAATAAACATCAGTCCGCCGGTATTATTCGTAGTCCTTGAAAAGAACTCTTGTACAAAGGACTGGGGCATTGTCGCAATGATCCCGATCATGATCAGCAAGGAAATACCGTTTCCGATACCCTTATCCGTAATTTTCTCGCCCAACCACATGGCAAAGACACAACCTGTGACCAAAATAATTACGGCAGGAATCATGAAATTAAGACCTTTTCCCAAAAGGAAGGCGCTATCCCTGACCCCAAAGGCCTCTAATCCATACAAATATGCCGGTGCCTGAACGATACAGATTCCTATGGTCAACCATCTGGTAATCTGGTTTTTGGTCTTTCTTCCACTTTCACCTTCCTTATCCAGTTTTTGAAGATAGGGAATGGCTATCCCCATTAATTGAACCACAATGGAGGCCGAAATGTAGGGCATAATCCCTAAAGCAAAAATCGATGCATTTGCAAATGCTCCTCCAGTAAAGGCGTTCAACAAACCGAAAATACCTTGATCCGTACTGGAGGCCAATTCGGCAAGTTGTGATGAATCAATACCTGGAAGAACAATTTGGCAACCAAATCGGTATACCAAAAGAAGACCCAAGGTAACCATGATACGATTCCTAAGCTCTTCTATCTTCCAAATATTGGATATGGTATCAAAAAATTTCTTCATAACATTCTTTCCTTATAAACTTATTGCCTCTCCACCTGCAGCCTCTATCGCCGCTTTGGCACTGGCAGTAAATTTATGAACGGAAACTTTAAGCGAGGCTTTCAACTCACCACGCCCAAGGATTTTGACCAAGTCATTTTTACGGGCCAATCTATTTTCAATCAACGTGTCCAAAGTAACTATATCCTTTATTACTTTTCTGTCCACCAAATCTTGTAAGGTATCCAAATTTATGCCCTTGTACTCTTTTCGGTTGATATTGGTAAACCCAAATTTGGGAACACGTCTTTGCAGTGGCATTTGTCCTCCTTCAAAACCTATCTTCTTGGAATATCCAGATCTAGATTTTGCACCTTTATGGCCTCTGGTAGCTGTACCTCCCTTTCCGGAGCCTTGGCCCCTTCCTACTCTTTTTCCTTCCTTATGGACAGCACCTTTGGCTGGTTTTAGATTACTTAAATTCATCGTCCTTTATATTAAGCTCCTTCGGTAGACACCAAATGTTTTACTTTGTTTATCATGCCCAGGATATTGGGCGTGTCCTCATGCTCCACTACTTGCCCTATTTTTCGCAAACCAAGCGCCTTCAAAGTCCTTTTTTGATCTTGTGGCCGCTTAATGCTACTCCTAACCTGTTTTACTTTGATTTTTGCCATTATCCTTACCAATTATCCTTTAAACACCTTTTCCAGGGAAATACCTCTTTGCCTTGCAACGGTCCTAGCATCCCTAAGTTGCAACAACGCATCAAAAGTTGCCTTTACCACGTTGTGGGGATTGGACGACCCCTGGGATTTTGACAATACATCCTGTACGCCTACAGATTCCAAGACCGCTCTTACGGCTCCTCCCGCAATTACCCCGGTACCATGGGATGCTGGCTGGATATACACTCGAGCACCACCATACTTTCCTTTTTGCTCGTGAGGTAATGTACCTTTATTCAAAGGAATACGAATTAGGTTCTTCTTTGCGTCCTCAATAGCTTTGGCAATGGCCGTAGCCACCTCCTTGGACTTGCCCAAACCATGTCCCACAACACCATTTTCATCACCAACAACAACAATAGCGGAAAAGCCAAAAGCTCTTCCTCCCTTGGTTACCTTGGTTACCCTTTGGACGCCGACCAATCTATCCTTTAATTCCAAGCCTCCTGGCTTAACGGTCTCAACATTTTTGTATTTCTGGTACATACCTAATCTTAAAATTTTAGTCCTGCTTCCCTGGCTCCCTCGGCCAAAGCTTTTACCCTTCCATGATAAAGATTTCCGCCCCTATCGAAGGCAACTTTTTCAATACCTGCCTTGATGCATTTTTCGGCAATGGCCTTGCCCACCAAAGTGGACACTTCCGTTTTTGTCCCTTTTGTCTTGGCCAAATCCTTGTCTCGGGAAGAGGCAGCGACCAAAGTCTCGCCTTTTTTGTCGTCTATTACTTGGGCATAGATTTCACTATTACTTCTAAAAACGGACAACCGTGGCCTCTCCGCCGTTCCGGAGGATACTTTACGTATTCTCTTCCTTATCCTATATTTTCTTTCGGTCTTTGATAATGCCATTGCTCGTAATATTAAGCTGATTTACCTGCTTTTCTTCTTAATTGCTCGCCAACAAATTTGATACCTTTTCCTTTATAAGGCTCCGGTTTACGGAATGATCGTATCTTGGCCGCTATTTGTCCCACCAACTGTTTATCATGGGAGGTCAATTTTATAATCGGATTTTTCCCTTTCTCCGAAGTAGTCTCTACTTTCACTTCAGGTGCCAGATCCATGACAATATTGTGGGAGAATCCCAAGGCAAGGTCTAACTTCTGTCCCTGATTGGAAGCCCTATATCCTACTCCTACCAACTCCAATTCCTTTGTCCACCCTTTGGAAACACCTTCCACCATATTATTGATCAGTGATCGGTACAATCCATGCTTGGCCTTGTGTTCCTTGGAATCCGAAGGTCGGGTAACCAAAACTTGGCCCTCTTCCACCTTTATGGATACCCCGGAATATTCCTGTATCAACTCTCCAAGTTTACCCTTTACCGTAACCGCATTATCATTGATTTCTACGGTTACTCCCTCGGGAATCGCTATCGGGCTATTACCTATTCTAGACATTTTTTACTTCTTTACTAAACTCATTAATATACGTAGCACAAGACCTCTCCACCTACATTGTCATTCTTGGCCTGTTTACTGGTCATTACCCCGTGGGAGGTAGACACTATGGCAATTCCCAAACCGTTAAGGACCCGGGGCAAATCCTCGGAACTTGCATATTTACGTAATCCGGGCTTACTCACACGCTGAATTTTCTTTATAACCGGTTCCTTGGTCAACTTATCGTACTTAAGGGCTATCTTGATGGTACCCTGCACATCGTTATCCTCAAACTTATAACTTAAGATATACCCCTGGTCAAAGAGTATCTTGGTTATTTCCTTTTTAAGGTTCGAAGCGGGAATTTCAACCACGCGATGTCCGGCCCTACTAGCGTTCCTAACCCTTGTTAAATAATCTGCTATAGTATCTGTAACCATTTCTCTTTAATTAAGAATATCCGTATTCGGAATTAAAACTATTAAACTACCAACTGGCTTTTTTGACCCCTGGAATCAATCCCTTATTGGCCATTTCCCTGAACATAACCCTGGAAATGCCAAAGGTACGCATGTACCCCTTAGGCCTTCCGGTCAATTTACAACGGTTGTGCATACGAACTGGAGAGGCATTCCTCGGTAATTTTTGCAATGCTTCATAATCTCCCGCTTCTTTCAAGGCCTTGCGCTTTTCAGCATATTTAGCAACCGTTCTCGCCCTTTTCCTTTCACGGGCCTTCATTGATTCTTTAGCCATACTAGTTCTTTTTAAAGGGTAGTCCCAATTCCGTTAACAATGATTTTGCCTCCTTATCCGTATTTGCGGAAGTGACAAAGGTAATGTCCATCCCGTTGATCCTGTTGATCTTGTCAATATTGATTTCCGGAAAAATAATCTGTTCCGTTACACCGAGGTTATAATTTCCCCTTCCGTCGAAACCCGTAGCCTTTATCCCTTGAAAATCCCTTACACGGGGCAAGGCCGTTGTAACAAGTCTGTCCAGGAACTCATACATCCGCTCTCCGCGAAGTGTAACTTTTGCACCGATGGGCATTCCCTTTCTCAACTTAAAGGCGGCCACATCCTTTTTGGAAATGGTGGCAACTGCCTTTTGACCGGTAATAATACCAAGTTCCTCAACGGCATGATCGATCAACTTCTTATCCGCAACGGCGGCACCGACTCCCCTACTTACCACAATCTTCTTCAGCTTGGGCACTTCCATTACATTCTTGTAACCGAATTCCTGCTTTAAGGCATCTATGATCCGTTCACTATATTCTTTCTTTAACCTTGCTACGTAAGCCATAATTAAATTACTTCATTCGATTTTTTGGAAACTCGCACTTTCTTTCCATCCCTAATTTCGAACCCGACCCTGGTCGTTTCTCCCGACTTTGCATCGATCAACAATAGATTGGAAATATGGATGGGTGCCTCCTTTTTGATAATACCTCCTTGCGGGTTCTTGGCACTCGGCTTTTCATGTTTGGAAACCATATTGGCCCCTTCCACGATTGCCTTATTTTTCTTGATATCCACGCTCAGAATCTTGCCTTCGGTCCCCTTGTGGTCACCGGCAATGATTCGTACCGTATCTCCTGTCCTTACTTTTAGCTTTCTCATTTCCAATATACTATTATAGTACCTCTGGTGCCAAGGATACAATTTTCATAAATTGTTTCTCCCGAAGCTCCCTAGCTACGGGGCCAAAAACCCGAGTTCCCCTCATTTCCCCTGTTGGATTCAACAATACACAGGCATTGTCATCAAAACGTATATAGGAACCATCCGGTCTTCTCACCTCTTTTTTGGTCCTAACCACCACGGCAGTGGAAACAGCACCTTTCTTTATTCCGCCATTGGGAGTCGCTTCCTTAACGGTGACTACTATTTTGTCCCCAATGGAGGCATATCTCCTTTTTGTTCCCCCGAGCACCCGAATGGTCAAAACTTCCTTTGCCCCCGTATTGTCCGCTACCTTTAGCCTAGATTCTTGCTGTAACATAATTATTTAGCTCTTTCCAAAATTTCTACTAACCTCCAACATTTGGTCTTACTCAAAGGACGGGTCTCCATAATTTTTACGGTATCTCCCACGTTGCAATCGTTCTTCTCATCATGTGCAACGTATTTTTTCGTCTTTAAAACGAACTTACCGTACATGGGATGCTTAACCCTCTTGACTTCCGATACTACAATGGATTTCTCCATTCTATCACTAGTCACGACCCCTATTCTCTCTTTTCTTAAATTTCTTTTTTCCATAAAGCAGAACCAATTATTGGTTTTCCCTATTAGTTAATTCTGTTGCCAATCTTGCTATCGTTCTCCTCACCTTTCGTATCTGAAGTGGGTTTTCCAAGGGTGTTACAAAATGGGCCATTTTCAAGTCCGCATGTTGCTTCTTAAATTCGGCCAGTTTTTCCGTAAGCTCTTCCGCCGACATTTGTTTTATCTCTTGTTTTTTCATATCACCTTACGATTAATCCTTGTGCTCGTAATCCCGTGCAACGATAAATTTTGTTCTAACCGGTAATTTTTGTGCCGCCAAACGTAACGCTTCCTTGGCAATATCCATGGGTACGCCGGCCACCTCAAAGAGAATCCTTCCTGGTTTGACAATGGCCACGAAATATTCCGGGGCTCCCTTACCCTTACCCATACGTACTTCCAAAGGTTTTTTGGTAATGGGTTTGTCCGGGAAAATCTTTATCCACAGTTGCCCTTCCCTTTTCATATATCGGGTAGCCGCAACACGCGCCGCCTCTATTTGTCTGGATGTTATAAACTTTGAATCCAAGGTCTTAATACCGAACATACCATTTGAAAGTTGATGCCCCCTTCCGGCATTACCCTTCATACGGCCTTTCTGCATTTTGCGATACTTGGTTCTTTTTGGCTGTAACATTTTCTATTTCTTTAAAAAATTACTTTCTACGGCGTGGTTTTCTTCCTCCATCTTGCTTACCTCCTTTTCCCTGGCCCTTAGACATGCCGACCAATGGGGAAAGTTCCCGTTTACCGTATACCTCGCCCTTCATGATCCATACTTTAATACCCAACCTTCCATATGTAGTATGGGCCTCTTGCATTGCATAGTCAATATCCGCCCTAAAAGTGGATAAGGGAATCCGGCCTTCCTTATAGGACTCGGATCGCGCCATTTCAGCTCCATTCAAACGTCCTGATATTTGCACCTTGATTCCTTCCGCATTCATACGTATCGCGGCGGCAATGGCCATTTTTATGGCACGTCTAAATGATATTCTACTTTCTATTTGACGGGCAATACTGGCGGCGACCAAATTGGCATCCAACTCCGGTCTTTTAATTTCGTAGATATTGATCTGGACCTCCTTATTGGTAATCTTCTTAAGTTCCTCCTTCAATTTGTCCACTTCTTGTCCACCCTTACCAATAATGATACCCGGTCTGGCCGTGGTGATGGTAACGGTAATCAACTTTAGCGTACGCTCGATAATTACCCGGGATACGCTGGCCTTGGAAAGACGGGCGTGGATATACTTCCGTATTTTTTCGTCCTCGGCCAATTTTTCACCATAATCGTTTCCTCCGTACCAGTTGGATTCCCATCCTCTGATGATTCCTAGACGATTCCCTATTGGATTTGTTTTTTGTCCCATCCTAACTTTCCATATTATTGTTAGATCCCAAAACCAATGTTACATGGTTGGAACGCTTTCTTATTCTGTGTGCCCGTCCTTGAGGGGCAGGACGTAACCGCTTGAGCATGCCTGCACTGTCTACTCTAATTTCCTTGATAAAAAGTTCGGCATCCTCCACGTTGGCGTCCTCATTCTTGGCCTCCCAATTGGCCAATGCCGAAAGCAACAACTTTTCCAACCTACGTGAGGCTTCCTTGGGATTGAACCTTAGGATTGCCAATGCTTTTTCAACGCCTTCGCCACGAATTAAATCGGCCACTAAGCGCATCTTACGCGGTGATGTTGGGCAATTATTGAGCTTGGCAAATACCATTTGTTTCTTTTCAGCCTTTAGTCTTTCGGCCATTTGTCTTTTTCGAACTCCCATAGCTTACTTTTTACCTTTGTTCTTTGCACCTGCATGGCCCCTAAAAGACCGGGTAGGTGAAAACTCTCCCAGTTTATGACCTACCATATTTTCAGTGATATAGACAGGTACAAACTGTCGCCCGTTGTGAACAGCGATGGTAAGACCTACAAAATCAGGTGTTATCATAGAGGCCCTAGACCACGTCTTAATGACGCTTTTCTTTCCTGAAGCCGCATTCTGCTGGATCTTTTTCTCTAAACTATAATGAACGTAAGGTCCTTTTTTTAATGAACGTGCCATTTATTCTTCTTTCTAGTTTTATTTCTTTCTACGTTCTATTATGTATCGGTTGGTATCCTTGGTCTTGGAACGTGTCCTATATCCTTTGGCCGGGATGCCGTTCTTGGATCTCGGATGACCTCCAGATGCCCTTCCTTCACCACCACCCATTGGGTGATCTACAGGGTTCATGGCCACAGGTCTCGTTCTAGGTCTTCTACCAAGCCACCTACTTCTACCTGCCTTACCGGACACAATCAGCTGATGATCGGAATTGGATACCGCACCAATAGTGGCCAAGCAGCTCGAAAGTATTAATCTGGTTTCTCCGGAGGGCAATTTTACAGTCGCATATTTACCTTCCCTCGCCATCAATTGGGCAAAGGCACCGGCGCTTCTTGCCATTACCGCTCCTTGTCCCGGACGCAATTCAATACATGAAACAATGGTTCCCAAAGGGATTTCGCTTAAGGGAAGCGCATTACCGATTTCTGGTGCCACACCTTTCCCTGAGGAAACTTGTTGATCCACTTGAAGACCATTTTGGGCTATGATATAGCGTTTTTCACCATCGGAATATTCCAAAAGTGCAATAAAAGCGGTTCTATTGGGGTCATATTGGATGGATTTTACCGTGGCGGCAACATCCTGTTTGTCCCTCTTGAAATCAATGATCCTGTACCTTCTTTTATGGCCACCGCCCCTATGGCGTATGGTCATTTTTCCTTGACTGTTTCTACCTCCCGACTTTTTTAACGGAGCAAGCAAGCTTTTCTCCGGCTTATCAGTAGTAATCGCGTCAAATCCGTTTACTACTCTAAAACGCTGTCCGGGAGTTATCGGTTTTAATTTTCTAACTGACATTCCTTGTCTTTATAGATTACTGTAAAAATCGATGATATCTCCATCCGCCACATCAACAATGGCCTTCTTCAAGGCATTTGTCTTACCATGCTGCACCCCTGTTTTGGTGTATCTGGATTTTCTGGTCGGTCCATAATTCATGGTCCGGACCTTTTTGACCGAAACCCCATAAGTGGCCTCTACGGCATCCTTGATCTGCAACTTGTTCGCCTTGGGATCCACAAAGAAACCATAGCGGTTGTACAACTCGCTATCCGCTGTCATCTTTTCGGTTATTATAGGCTTTATCAACACACTCATGGTTTTCTTATTTATTTAGGTTGGTCTCAAGTCCTTCCAAAGCACCTTCCAACAGCACAATATTATTGGCGTTTAATATTTTGTAAGTACTTAATTCTGAACTAGTTAAGACCTCCGAACCCTTCAAATTACGCGAAGACAAATATACGCTATTATTTGAATGGCCCAACACAAACAAAGATTTTTTGTTTTCGAGCCCCAAAGACTTCAAAACTTGAATGAAATCCTTGGTCCTTGGCGTTTCAAAATCAAAGTCCTCGACCACCAAAATTGCCTTGTCCCTAGTCTTCATACTCAGGGCCGATTTACGGGCCAAACGCTTTACGTTTTTGTTCAGTTTTTGGGTGTAATCCTTGGGCCTTGGGCCAAAAATACGACCTCCGCCCCTGAAAACGGGGGACTTAATACTACCGGCCCTTGCCGTACCCGTACCTTTCTGTTTCTTTATCTTTCGGGTGCTTCCGGCTATCTCGCCGCGCTCCTTGGCTTTGTGGGTACCCTGCCTTTGATGAGCCATATATTGCTTTACGTCCAAATACACGGCATGTTCGTTGGGCTCTATTCCAAAGACTGCATCAGAAAGGTCTGCCTTTCTGCCTGTGTCTTTTCCTTTAATATCTAAAACTGCTACCTTCATTACTTCTCAATAGTTACGTATGCATTTTTATGACCTGGAACACATCCTTTAACAACGATAAGATTTTTCTCTGGTACTATCTTAAGCACCCTTAAGTTTTGAACGGTTACCCGATCACCGCCCATTCTACCGGCCATACGCATTCCTTTGAACACCCTGGAAGGTGTAGACGCAGCACCGATGGATCCGGGAGCCCTTAATCTGTTATGTTGCCCATGTGTGGACTGGCCGACGCCTCCAAAACCGTGTCTTTTGACCACGCCTTGAAAGCCCTTTCCTTTAGAAGTGCCCACCACGTCAACAAATTCTCCTTCCACAAATACATCGACACCAATGGTATCGCCTAATTTAAACTCACCTTCAAAATCCCGGAATTCAACGACTTTCTTTTTGGGAGATGCGCCTGCTTTCTTAAAGTGGCCGGATTCGGCCTTGTTTGCACGCTTTTCTGCCTTGTCATCGAAACCGAGCTGAAGGGCACTATACCCGTCCACCTCTTCGGTTCTGACTTGGGTAACTACACACGGTCCAGCCTCTATTACGGTACATGGAATATTTTTTCCATTTTCGTCAAAGATGCTAGTCATGCCTACTTTTTTTCCTATTAACCCAGACATACTGATTTACATTTTGGATTTTGGTTTTCAGACCGAAAACCTATCATCCGTTACTATTTAATTTATTGTACTACTCTTTTTGCTTTCCAAAAAAATAGGGTCAAAAATCATTCAACCCTGAATTAATTTTTTGCCGTTTTTCCTTCGCTCGCAGCTCCGGACATGTCATTCCCGAAATCGTTTCAGGATTTGTTTTTACTTTCTATTAATTCCAAAACAGACACTTCGTCTTCGCTCAGTGTTTGTTTGGCTAATGGTTTTTAAGAGCAGCTTCGAGCTTACAAAAACCAAGTCTCACTAAACCTTAATTTCTACCTCTACACCACTGGGCAGCTCCAATTTCATCAACGCATCAATAGTCTTGGAGGAGGAACTATAAATATCCAAAAGCCGCTTGTAGGAGCTCAATTGAAATTGCTCCCGAGACTTTTTATTCACGTGTGGCGAACGCAATACTGTAAATATTTTTTTATGCGTCGGTAACGGAATAGGACCGGTAACCACGGCTCCAGTTGTCTTAACCGTCTTTACGATTTTTTCAGCGGACTTATCCACCAAATTGTGATCGTACGATTTTAATTTTATCCTGATTTTTTGACTCATCTTTACTAGAATTAAGCGGTTACACCTTTGGCCACCTTTATTACTTCTTCAGCGATATTGGATGGCGTCTCCGCATAATGTGAAAATTCCATTGTTGAAGTGGCTCTACCGGATGACAATGTACGTAAAGCGGTAACGTATCCGAACATTTCGGAAAGCGGAACCTCGGCCTTTATCACCTTGGATCCTGCCCTATCATCCATATTGTTTACCTGGCCCCTTCTCCTATTGAGATCGCCAACAATGTCGCCCATATTTTCCTCGGGCGTCAATACCTCCAATTTCATAATAGGCTCCATGAGAACGGCCCGTGCCTTTTTGGCCGCTTCCTTGTAACCCAGTTTGGCCGCCAATTCAAAAGAGAGTGAATCCGAATCCACCGGGTGGAAGGAACCATCCTTAAGGACTATCTTCATACTATCCATCTCAAAACCGGCCAAAGGCCCATTTTTCATGGCCTCTTTAAACCCTTTTTCAACAGATGGGATATACTCACGGGGAATGTTACCTCCCTTAATTTCGTTGACAAATTCCAGACCTGCCTTGGTTTCTTCGCTTACCGGTTCCATTGTGAAAACAATATCTGCAAATTTACCTCGCCCACCAGTCTGTTTCTTATATACTTCCCTATGATCTGCTGAAGCGGTCAGTGCTTCCTTGTATTCGACCTGGGGCTGTCCTTGGTTCACTTCTACCTTGAACTCACGTCGTAGTCGGTCTACGATGATGTCCAAATGAAGTTCTCCCATTCCGGAAATAATGGTCTGGCCCGAAGCCTCATCCGTCTTAACTTGAAAAGTGGGATCCTCCTCGGCCAACTTCGCCAATGCCATTCCCAACTTATCAACATCTGCCTTTGTCTTAGGTTCAACGGCGATACCGATTACGGGATCGGGGAAATTCATGCTCTCCAAAATAATCGGATGCTTTTCATCGGAAAGGGTATCCCCTGTCTTTATGTCCTTAAACCCAACAGCAGCTCCAATATCACCTGCACCGATAGATGACACGGCATTTTGTTTGTTGGAGTGCATTTGGTATATCCTTGAAATCCTTTCCTTGTTGCCGGAACGATTGTTCAAAACATAGGAACCTGCATCCAATTTTCCCGAATACGCCCTAAAGAAGGCCAAACGCCCAACAAATGGATCAGTAGCAATCTTAAAGGCCAAAGCAGAAAAAGGTTCTTTTAAATCCGGTTTTCTGGCGATTTCCTCTCCTGTATTGGGATTGGTACCCACAATGGCGTCCTTATCCAATGGTGAAGGCAAATATCTACATACCGCATCCAATAGGAACTGAACTCCTTTATTCTTAAAGGAGGAACCACATATCATAGGTATTATGCTCATATCCATTACCGCCGCCCGAAGTGCTGTGTGAACTTCCTCTTCTGTTATCGAGTTTTCGTCCTCAAAGAACTTCTCCATGAGGTTCTCGTCATATTCGGCAACAGCCTCTATTAGGGCCGCCCTGTGCTCATGGACTTCTTCCTCCATTTCTGCCGGGATGTCGATTACATCAAAGGTAGCTCCCATATCGTGCTCGTGCCAAACGATAGCACGGTTCTTTACCAAGTCCACAATGCCCTTAAAATCTGCTTCCTCCCCGATAGGAAGGACGATAGGAACAGCGTTGGACTTCAACATCTCCTTGACCTGCTTACAAACATTCAGGAAGTTGGAACCTTGCCTGTCCATTTTGTTCACAAAGCCCATTCGAGGAACCTTATAGTTATCGGCAAGTCTCCAGTTGGTCTCGGATTGTGGCTCAACACCATCCACCGCACTAAATAAAAAGACAAGACCGTCCAAAACCCGTAAAGAGCGATTCACCTCAACAGTGAAATCCACGTGTCCCGGAGTATCTATAATATTAAAGTGATAGGGTTTGGTATCATCCGTAATCTGTCCATTTTTCATCGGGAAATTCCAGGTACAGGTCGTAGCTGCGGAAGTAATGGTAATTCCGCGCTCCTGTTCCTGCTCCATCCAATCCATAGTAGCGGCACCGTCATGCACCTCTCCTATTTTATGACTCACCCCGGTATAATATAGGATACGCTCCGTTGTGGTGGTCTTTCCGGCATCAATATGTGCCGCAATCCCAATATTTCTTGTATATTTTAAATCTCTAGCCATTCTTGATTAAAATCTAAAGTGGGAAAATGCTTTATTTGCCTCTGCCATTTTATGGGTGTCCACCCGTTTCTTAACAGCAGCTCCTTCTTCCTTGGCCGCTGCCAATATTTCTGCTGCCAGCTTTTGCGCCATCCCTTTTTCATTTCGCTTTCTAGCGAAGCTTATCAACCACTTCATGGCAGTGGATATTTTCCTGTCCGGACGGATTTGCATAGGGATTTGGAAAGTTGCACCACCAACACGCCTACTTCTAACTTCAACATGGGGCATTACATTGGACAGGGCATCCTTCCAAAGATCCAATGCCGTCTTTTCCTCATCGGTCTTCTTTTCCTCAACAATATCCATGGCACCATAGAAGATATGGAATGCGACGGATTTTTTTCCGTCCCACATCATCATATTTACAAAACGGGTAACCAATTGGTCGTTAAACCGGGGATCCGGTAAGAGCGGTCTTTTTTTTGCCTGTTTTTTTCTCATTACTGCTTCTTAAAAGTTTCAAGGTTCCAAATTGAGGCGACATGTAAGGCCAACTCAACTTAAATAAACCATTAAATTTACTTTTTGGGTCGTTTTGCTCCGTATTTGGATCTACGTTGGGTTCTGCCTGCTACACCTGCGGTGTCCAATGCGCCCCTCACGATATGATACCTAACTCCCGGCAAATCCTTCACCCTTCCGCCTCGTACCAATACTATCGAGTGCTCTTGGAGATTATGTCCCTCTCCTGGAATGTAGGCGTTGACTTCCTTCCCGTTGGTCAACCTTACCCTGGCAACTTTTCGCATCGCCGAGTTTGGTTTTTTGGGAGTGGTGGTATATACCCGTGTACATACGCCTCTTCTCTGTGGACACGAATCCAAAGCAGCCGATTTACTCTTCTTGGTAATAGTGGCCCTTCCTTTTCGTACTAATTGTGAAATTGTTGGCATTACTTATATAATGTATATAATTTACCCTTGTTTAAGGGCTGGCAAATGTAGTGATATTTTCTAAAAATTCAAACGGTAAAAAATTTATTTTATATCCGTTTAATTAAAGGGGCTTTAGGTTATATAATAATGCCGACATTGTGAATCAAATTTTATCAAAAAATCACGGTGCAAATAACCAAACAGCCAAGGCCAAAAGAAGCTATCCGATGAAATCATCGCGTACTTGGATTCATCATAAGAATTATGATATTTCCCTTTCCCTTCGAAGCCCACTTAAAAGAGTTTTAGAGAACAGGTTCATCTTGAAACGGCCTTGTTTCAAACTATTTGGATAGCACATATACCTTAAAGGGTCAAATCCGGTCAGATGTCCATTATTTAAAAACTTCCAACAATACTTTCACTACCTTTTAACCAGACCAAAGTACCATACTATATATTGTATATGAAAATCTGTTCTTGACAATAAGGTATTCGGGACGAATTTTTGATGGCAAAAAGGCACTTTATTTCTCATCATATAGCATCTTCCTAAAATCCGATTTCACAACAATTTTCAATTCCGCATTTTTTTATTTAAAAAATTATGGATGTGATATTTTAAGAATATTTATAAGCTCTTGAACCGATTTTTACGTACTTGTTAAAAATTTAACTTTTTTTTGTAAGTATTCTCTTTATTGGCATTTCAAACCTGTTGCATTTATAATCTAGGTACGTACATATGTGATATTTTACCGGAATTTACTTTCATTTTTCCTTTTTTTAACAAAGTAAAAAGCTATGCACGCATAACTTTAAGATAAAAAAAGTTGGATTATTAACATGAATTTATGACTTTTGCCGGTAGCTAATTCAAATAATTTAAAAATGAGAACAAAACTTAATGGAATTTTAACGCTATTCCTGGCGTTAATTGTGCAGGTATCCTTTGCACAAGAAAAAGCGGTTTCAGGTACCGTGACAGACCAAGATGGTCTTCCATTGCCTGGCACATCCGTAGTGGTAAAAGGAACCACAACAGGTACCCAGACCGATTTTGATGGAAACTACGCCATTAACACGGAAGTGGGTGCTGTTTTGGTCTTTTCCTACATCGGGCAAAGAACCCAAGAGATTACCGTGGGAAGTGCCGACACCATTGATGTGCAAATGGTGGAAGACGCCCAAGCCCTTGAAGAAGTAGTCGTAACGGCGCAAGGTATCCAAAGGGAGGAACGATCTCTGGGATATGCCGTAACCACGGTAGATGAAGAACAGGTAAGCTCAAGGCCGGAAGCGGATATAGGACGGGTTCTGCAGGGAAAAGTAGCCGGTGTTAACATTACCAATAACAATGGGCTTTCCGGTTCCGGGACCAAATTATTATTCGTGGTTTTAGTTCGGTAACACAGTCCAACCAGCCGTTGTTCGTTGTAGATGGGATTCCAATCGATTCCGGAACCAATACCCAGACCTCCTTTTTAGACGGTAACACAGAATCAAGCCGATTCTTGGATATAGATCCCAATACCATTGCCAGTGTGAGTGTACTTAAAGGGTTAAGTGCAACGGTACTATATGGTAACAGAGGACGAAACGGGGTAATCTTGATTACTACTAAAGGTGCCGCTACAGGCGAGGCCCCATCCAAAACCGAGGTTAGCATAAATCAGTCCGTATTCCTTGCCGATGCCATCCTTCCAAAATATCAGGATAATTATGGTGGGGGATTCCATCAAGGTTTCGGTTACTTCTTTAGTAACTGGGGGCCACGTTTTGATCGTACCGACGACGACGGGATTGCTCAAGCTGCACAATATGTAAGTGATGGACCTGGTGGCGTGGCCATTCTACAGCATCCCTATAACTTTATTGCAGATCCTACATTAATAGCCGGTTTTGAAGATCTTTTGGATGATCCCTATCCGTACCAACCTTATAATGGTGTTGAGGAGTTCTTCAGAACGGGTTATGTAACCAGTACCTCAATAAATGTAAGGGGAGGTGGAGAAAGGGCCAGTTTCAATTTAAACTATGGCCGTACCGAGGATATCGGTATTACTCCGGGAAACACCCTTCTTAGAAATAACTTTAGTATTGGTGGTAATGCAAGGCTTTCCAATAAATTTACGATCAGCGGTGTATATAATTTTATCCGTACAGGATTTAAGTCTCCTCCAAACGCGGTGAGTACCGGTAGTGGGGCGGCCTTTAATGGAGGTGCCGTTTTCGGGGATCTCCTGTATACCCCGCGAAGTGTGGATCTTACCAACCTGCCTTTCCAGGCGGCCGATGGTAGAAGTGTCTATTACCGTTCAGGAAACGATATCCAGAATCCTTATTGGACTGTAGAAAATGTTAAGACTTCTCAGGACACGGATCGTTTCATTGGTAATACCTCGTTGACCTATGAAATCAACGATTGGATGAATCTTACCTATCGTTTGGGGTTGGATACGTATAGTGAATTCAACTTTTACGGCCAAAACAAAGGAGGGGTCGATGGTCCGGTAATCGGTCTGTTGCGAACCAGTAGTGTGCGAAATACGATTTGGAACCATGACCTTATCTTATCTGCAGATAAAGATCTTAGCGAAAATCTCAACCTTAAGGCTATTGCTGGTTTAAATACTCGAAGGGACGAATTTGAACAAGATGGTATCGAAAGTCAAGGTCAACTGGTTTTTGGCGTGCTTGAGCATTTTAACTTTACCACACCCTCGGCCCAAAATTCCCAGACAAGAGGTAGCAATAATCCGAACCTAAATCAGAATTTTGAAGAGAACTTGTTAGGTGCTTATTTGGATTTGACCCTAGGCTATAAGGATTGGTTATTCTTAAACGCCGTGGGTAGAAATGATTGGTCCTCCACTCTAGAGCGGGAAAATAACTCTATCTTTTATCCCGGGGCCAGTATTTCCTTTGTACCTACCTCGGCTTTTGAAGGTATTCAGGGTAATTTCCTAAACTACGCTAAAATTCGATTGGGATACGGTTCATCGGCCGGTTTCCCTCTCCCTTTTACTACTAGAAGTGTATTGGGGCTTACCTCTAGAAGTCTTGTGGATTTAAATGGTAATGTAATTTCATCCAATTCTGTGGATAACACTTTGGGAAATTCGGATTTGAAACCGGAAAGGATTCAAGAATTCGAGATAGGTCTAGATACCCGATTATTTAACCGATTGAATCTGAACGTTAGCCTCTTTGACAAGCGGACGACGGATTTGATTACCGATCGTACCTTGGATAGTTCCACTGGATTTACGGATACCACGGTAAACATTGGTGAAATTCAGGCACAGGGAGTCGAGGTCGATTTTGACTTGGCCATCCTCAAGGAGTTTGAAAGTGGAATCGGTATAAACTTGGCCGGTAACTGGACCACCATAGAAACCACGGTAACCGATTTGGCCGATGGTACAAATAATATTCTTTTAACCGATGCCATTGCCGAAGAAGCGGCTAACTATGCCGTAGAGGGCAGACCTTTTGGAGTACTTTTGGGTACCGACTTCGTATTCGACGATGATGGAAACCGGGTGGTAAACGATGCTGGAAGGTATTTGTTCGATCCGACCATACGGGAAATCGGGGATCCGAACCCGGATTGGCAAACCGCACTTATCCCTACGATTACGTTTAAGAACTTTACCTTGTCCGCGAACGTACAATACCGTCATGGTGGAGACATCTATTCCGTCACCACCGCGGCATTGATTGGTCGAGGGGTAGTGGATGATGATACTCCGATCGACAGGGAAGCGAATTACATCCTTCCCGGTGTACAAGCGGATGGCTCACCCAACGATACCGCTATCAGTGCCACTGAATTAGGGTTTAATACCTATTTTGGAGGAACCATTAATCCACTAAGTATTTATGACGGTTCCACCATCAGGTTACAGGAGGCCTCCTTGGGCTATTCCCTGCCTTCCAAAATGTTGGAAAAGACTCCATTCGGTAGTCTTTCCTTTACGCTATCCGGACAGAACCTATGGTTTAAGGCCATCAATTTCCCGGATAACGTACGATATGATACCAACTCCTCCAGTACGGGTGTAGGTAACGGTCAGGGTATCGACTTCTTTACAGGCCCGTCCGTAAGAAGATATGGTTTCACGGTAAGGGCTACTTTCTAATCGAAAAAGAAAATGAAAAATATATATAGCATTATGAAAAATAGGTTTAAAAATATGGGTCTGGTTCTTGTTGCCATATCCGTATTGCTAATAAACGATGGATGCGAAACCACCGACCTTGGCGTGGTTCCAAGTCCCAATGAACTAAGCCCGAACCAGGCAGACGTTGACTTCTTCCTGAATAGTATCCAGCAATTGGTTGCCAAAGTACATTCGGGGACTGAAGGCCGTAATGAAAATGGTACTTCGCAATTTGGTATGGAACCGGTACGTATACAACACTCTTTCGGGCCTACCTATAGGGAATCGTATTCACCCACTGATTTTGACCAACTTTGGGAGGATACCTATACAGGGGCCTTGATTGATATTCGCACCATGAACCCGCTTGCTGAAGAGGCAGGCCAATTTACCCATATTGCCATTGGGCAGATTTTGGAGGCCTATTTGATTACAACCATGGTAGACATGTTTGGGGATGTACCTTATACGGAAGCGGCCCGTGCCGAGGAGGGAATCTTTAACCCGGTCGCGGATACAGGAGCTTCCATTTATGCAGCGGCGGATCAGCTGCTACAGGATGCCATCGTTAACCTGAATAGGCAAGAATTATTCTTGCCTACCAATGACCTCTATTACGGGGGCAACGAAACACAATGGATAAAGGCGGCCAATACGATGCGATTAAGATTGGCAATTCAGTCAAGATTAGTTAATCCAGCAGAGTCCACAGCCATTATTAATAGTCTAATTTCTGGCGGCAATTTGATTCTGGACAATGCAGATGACCTACAGTTTCAATGGGGTTCCAATTTAGCGGCCCCGGATAGCCGTCACCCCTATTTTGATGCCAATTATGATGGCGCTGGGCCCAGTTCTGACTTTTATACATGTAACTATTATATGAACTTGATGGCCAATCAGTATGATAATGCAGATCCAAGGATGCGCTACTACTTCTTTAGACAGCAGTCAGATTATTCGGGTGCCGATGTAATTACTAAGGAATGTGTAACTGAACCTGCTATTCCGGCTTGGTGGGCTCCATTTGATGTTTATTGCTTGGTACCGGCGGCAAACGGCTTTAACGGTTTGTGGGGAAGAAACCATTTGGACGATGATGGTATTCCACCGGATGATGCCTTCCGTACCTTACATGGTGTATATCCCATAGGTGGCCCATTTGATGATGAATCCTTTAGGAACGTTGCCGGATCCACTGCACAAAGTGAAGGACTTGCCGGGGCCGGTATTTCTCCTCTAATATTGGCTTGTAATACAAATTTGATGTTGGCAGAATCGGCTTTAGTTCTCGGTACTTCAGGTGATGCCAGAGGGTATTTGGAATTGGGCGTGAGACAATCCATATCGAAAGTTATAGCTTTTGGAGAGCGATTGGGTGCCACAGTTATGGATAGAGTGGTTATTGAAGATGACCCGGATACCCCAGAAAACGAAGAACAAACCGTTAGAGATTTGTATATCCCTACTGAGGAATATATTAATAATCACGTAGATGAAATTCTCGCTGCGTACGATGCGGGTACTGACACCGATAAGCTTCGTGTTATAGCCGAACAGGTGTTTATCGCTTCTTGGTGTAACGGTATGGAAGCCTACAATACGTACAGAAGGACAGGGCAACCCGATAATCTTACTCCGGCCACACGTGTGGCCGATCCCGGTACATTCCTTAGAAGTATGTGGTATCCCCAGGTAGCATCGGATAATAATACCAACATAACACAAAAATCCAATCCCGATACCCCGGTATTTTGGGACACCAATCCAGAAGGATTTGTAGACTGATTAAAACTAACTTTTTATAAAAATTAAAAAAATGAAAAGACTATTTATATATATGATCGGGGCCGCTCTTCTTTCTGTGGGATTTGTTTCCTGTGAGGAGGATGAAAAAGACCCCATGCAGGTTCATTTGGACGAGGCCAATAAGGCCCCTTATGTAAGGATATTATATGATAATGTAGTGGCGGTGGACCAAGTCCCCTCAGCAAGCTTTGACGCCAACCTGGATGCTTTCGAAGATAACGTGCAGTCCTGGTCGGTAGATGTGAGCCTGGAAGGTTCGACCGATATTGACCCGGCCCCTTTGACTACGGTTTCCAGTTTTCCATCCGATATTTCCATTCCATTTACCGAAATTGCAACTACCTTGGGAATAACTGCCGAAGATATCGCCGCCGGAGATGTACTCCGGTTTTTGGGAACGGCAACAAGCACCAGCGGATTTGTAGCCAATCAGGATAATTTCAGTGGTAGTATCCTAGGCCAACCGGAACAGAATCAAGCGTTTAACTTTATTGTCCAGATAGAATGTGCCCCAATTACGGATGTTAGCGTTGGCGGAACCTGGACTGTAGATGCGTTTGACAGCTATGGAGATGGATGGAACGGGGCTTCCCTTAATTTCGTCATAGACGGCGCAGTTAATTCGTTTACTTTTGGAAGCGGAAGTTCCGCGAATTTTTCTATTGATGTTCCGGATGGAGCCAATTTGTTGATATTCTTTGGTTCTGGTAGCTTTGATAGCGAAGTGGAATTCACCATTAACTCGCCAAGTGGGCCCTACGGAGATTTCGGACCAAGTCCGGGCCGATGTGTCAATTGAACGGTTCGATTATGTTAATCCAAAAGAGTTTTGGATCAAACCTTAAATAGATGTTCTATGGCACCCGAATTCGGGTGCCATAGTCTTCTTAGCATGATTCGTGAATGGTAATCCATATCCCTTAGGTTGCCGATTATACTAAATTTCGTTTTTTAATGAAATCCTCCGATATCCTGATCTAATTTAAAAAGGCCATGAAAATTAAAACTATATTCTACCTATTTATCTTTCTTGGAGTCGGATGTATACTAAATTTATCATGTAGTAAGGATGAAAATACATCCCCGGAGCCAGAATCTAGAGAAGAAGAGGAGGTTCCTAATCCAGTACCAAACGATGACATTATTACCGAGGATCCAACAGAGGAAGAAGTGAAGGTGGAATTTCTAAACGCCAATCTCACCTATGATGGTTATGTTCTCATAAACGATGCCGGGAAAAATCGGGTCTATATTATGGATAAGGAAGCCACTATACTTCATGAATGGTCGTTGAGTAATAATATTGGTAATGATGTGGTATTGCTTCCAGATGGTCGACTATTAGCAAGTTTGGAAGCGGATGACCCCTTGATTGCTTTTGGTGGTAAGGGAGGCAAGATACAATTTGTAGATAAAGATAGTCGCATAGACTGGAACTTTGAATATGCTACGGAAGATTACATTACACATCATGATGTTGAAATTTTGCCCAATGGAAACGTAATAGCTTTGGTCTGGGAACGCATGCCTGTGGAAAGCGCCCAAGAATTGGGATGGGTTTCAGAAGTTGATATTTTTACTGAAGCCGTTATTGAAATCAATCCGTCTACCGATGAAATTGTATGGGAATGGCATGCTTGGGATCATCTGATACAGGATAAAGATGATACCAAAACCAACTATGGTTCTGTCTCGGACAATCCTCAACTTATCGACATCAACTACAATTCGGAACAGGAAGATGGGGATATTATGCATGCCAATGGCATCGCCTATGACGAAATCAACGACCTAATTTATATAAGCGTGAATTTCTATCATGAAGTTTGGGTCATTGATCATAGCACTAGTACGGAACAAGCTGCCTCCAGCGCTGGAGGCACCCTTGGCAAAGGGGGTAATTTAGTCTATCGTTTTGGTAATCCTGGTGCCTATAAAAATGACGCAGGTGAGCGTTTGTTCCATAACAACCATTTCCCAAACCTTCTCGACGGAGGTGACCTACTAATTTTCGTAAATATGATGCAAGGTATGGAGCAGTCCGCAGTATACGAATTGGATTTACCGGATGGCTTGGATCTTAGGGCCAAAGAAAACAATGAACCAACGGTAACCTGGAGTTTTACGGACCCGGATTTGTATTCTCCCAAAGTATCCGGAGCTGTACTGTTGCCCAATGGAAATACAATGATAACGGAAGGTGATTTTGGTGTTTGGGAAGTAACACCGGATGGGGAAGTAGTTTGGAAATTTAGCGCTCCTGGTTTCTTTTGGCGAGCCTATCATTATGATAAAAATGCTCCCGGGCTAACTTCCTTAGGATTATAGATTAAAGACACCTTCATTGCAGTTCCCCGAAACACTTCAATCCTTGTTCTTCTTTTGCACTTTACGGACGAAGTTTTTAGGAGCCCAATCGCATTTTTAAAATTATTGCGGTTTCAACCAAAGTTTCTTCAATTTGCGCATCGTTTTTCGAGAATATTTGCTTTTTTAACACATTTCATGGATTTCCTACAATTCCTATTAAATTATTTACTAAATTTAAAAGAAAGAGTTAACCCGGCCCCCGGCCCTACTTGGACTTAAGAATAATAAAATCGATAAAAAGAAAAAAATGAATAAGAGATTAGTACTTGCCGCCATATTGGTGGCATATGGAATTCCCGTATTGGCCCAAGCTACCGCAAAAGGAGTTGCCGAGAGCAATCTTAGAATTGCAAGTTTTATACATACTATGAGTACCAAATCACCTTCCTTAACATCGGACCGTACCTTGGATTTAGCGGATATAGAAGGCTCTATGTATTATAACGAGTATTTTACCCAAGCAAAGATTTATTATTCCGGTAAACCATTTCAAAGCATTCTTGCCCGTTATAATGCCTATACCGATGAGATAGAGATTAAAAGGGATGATCAAGAAACCGCAGAGGCCTTACTTAAGGATGTCAAGGTTTCGTGCGAAGTCAATGGAGAAAGATTGGTTTATTCCGAATACCTTGACAAAAAAGGAAATTTGGAAAATGGATATCTAGTCAAGGTTTTTTCCGGCAAGAAATATAATCTCTACCAGAAAAAATCAAAAAGTTTTAAAGAAGGGCAGCAGCCCAAAACTTCCTTGCATCTCCCCACTCCGGACAAATTCGTGGACAGATCGGAATTTTATGTGGCCCTGGATTCACAAACGCCCAAGTTTCTTCCGGACTCCAAGAAAAAGCTTTCAACAGTTTTTGATGAAGACAAAGTAGGTGTTTTAAAAACCTATGTTAAAAGGAACGAAATCGATCTCGGCAAGAAAGAGGACTTACAACGTCTGCTACGCTATGCTGAAACCGTTTCTACTGAGGGAAAAGGGGTTTAATTTAACTTAACGTTTCTCTAGCCAACGGCTAGTAAATATAACCTAGGATTATTTCTTCGCTTCCGGGAAACTGTTTATAACTTCCTTTGGTAAGTCCAATGTCGAAATGCCCATATAGTGAAGGGATTTGTAGAGGGGATTAGAGTTAATCTGGACCAAGAAGGCATTAAGCCTGAATGCACCTACCGAAAATAGGAAAGAACGGGTTTCTTCTTATAACAACGGAATAGACTTCATGACAAGAAAAGAAATGAACAGGAAATCAATATTGACCGTAATGTCGGTCATCTATGGATTTTCAGTACTCGGGCAAACGGGGCAACAAGCTAATCCTTCCGGGGATACGGAAAATAATTTTAGATTGGCAAATTACTTTCACACTTTAAGTAATAAGCCAGAGGCTATCACAGCGGACCGTACAGTGGATTTGGCTGATATTGAGGGTTCCATGTATTATGACGAGGATTTTAGCCTAGGAAAGATATATTATTCGGACGAACCTTTTAAAAGTATTCTTGCACGCTATAATGCCTACACCGATGAGATAGAAATAAAAAGGGATGAGCAAGAAGCTGTGGAATCCCTATATAAGGGTGCCAAAGTATCCTGTGAGATAAATGGGCGTCGATTTGTTTATTCGGAGTACCTTGACAAAAGGGGAAATCCGGAAAATGGATATCTGGTCAAAGTTTTTTCCGGTGAAAAACACGACCTCTATGAAAAAAGATCCAAGGCCTTTAAGGAGGGGCAACAACCCAAAACCTCCTTACATTTACCAACTCCGGACAAATTTGTAGATCGATTAGGTTTCTACGTAGCGGTGGATTCCGAAACCCCCCAATTTTTTCCGGATTCCAGGAAAAAGCTTTCGACTATTTTTGATGATGATAAAATTGGTCTTTTAAGGACTTTTATCAAAAAGAATGAAATCGATTTAAGCAAGAAGGAGGATTTGCAACGTCTACTGATCTATGCGGAAACTATTGCCGATGGGAGGAAAGGAATTTGAGCGGTCCAATTGTCATTTTGTTCACAGCCTAACCTTAACATGTTATCGGGTTTCATTTGACTTAAGACTCACTTGATAAGTTTTCCATAGCCATTGACTTGAAACTGGAGACTTAACTATTGGGCTATTTTAATAGGGATTACCTAGGTGTTTGGGTACCAGTTCAATAAATACTAAGAAAAATCACCATCTCATATCATAATAAGTATCCTAGGCATAAAGAATAACGTCAACGGTATTTCCTTACCTTTACCCCGATGCAAAAAACCGAAAAAATCTATGGAATACGGGCCGTTATCGAGGCCATAAATTCAGATAAGGCCATTGACAAAGTCTATCTGCAAAAAGGATCTAGGGGAGATCTGTACAAGGAATTGGAAATACTAACCCGAAAAAAAGGGATAAACACCGTTTACGTCCCTGTTGAAAAACTAAACCGATCAACAAAGGGAAACCACCAGGGTGTTATAGCCCATATTTCACCCATTTCGTTTTTTGAATTGGAGGAACTTGTAGAAAGGGTTATCGCTACTAAAGAGCAACCTCTCTTCCTTTTATTGGATCAAATCTCGGACGTCCGAAATTTTGGAGCCATCATACGGACCGCTGAATGTACCGGTGTGGACGGCATTATCATTCCAAAGAAAGGAGCCGCCCCGGTAACCTCGGATACGATCAAAACCTCTGCCGGAGCAGCTTTTAAAGTCCCCATCGCCAGGGTGAACCACATTAAGGACGCTATTTTTTATTTACAGGCCTCAGGTATAAAAGTAGTGGCCGCCACGGAAAAAACCGAAAAATCCATTTATGAGGTTTCATTTAAAAAACCTTGTTCCCTAGTAATGGGGTCGGAGGGCCTCGGAATTTCTCCTTCCACCCTTAAGGCCGTGGACGAAAAGGCCAAATTACCCATGATGGGAGAAATAGGCTCTTTGAACGTTTCCGTTGCTTGCGGGGTTTTTCTATATGAAGTATTGCGTCAAAGAAGTTTGTCATAATGGGGCAAAAGTAGTCTTGTGCCTATTTATATTATTCCTTTTCATTCCCTTTGTCCTTGGGGTCTTTTTTTAGGTGATAGATAATCCGAACAGATTCATTTTGGTTGTCCTCAGGGTCTTTTTTTCCGATAAAATTTCCGTTTTCATCAAACTGTTGTAAAAATTCATCTTCCTCTTCATTATAATCTTCCTTTTCCCAGTCAAATTTTTTGGGAGACGGTATCTCGGCCTTAATAAAAATCGCCAGTATAAATCCCGATATAAACCCGCCCAAATGTCCTTCCCAGGAAATCCCGTCCTTTACAGGAAAAATATACCACAACAAACTTCCATAGATAAATACCACTACAAGTGAAAGTGCCACCAGGCGATAGTATTTGGAAAAAACGCCCTTAAAAAAAATAAAACTGGCCAATACGTAAATAACTCCACTGGCCCCAATATGAAAGGAAGGTCTACCTATTATCCAAGTTAGTAAACCTGATAAAAATATACCCCACATCAAAACCCTTAGGGCTATCTTTCGATAAAAAAAGAAAAGCGAGGCCGTAAGTACGGCCAATGGTATGGTATTGTTGTAAAGATGTTCCACCGAACCATGAATGAAGGGGCTAAGAAAAATGCCCTTTAATCCGGAAAGGGTTCTCGGGTAAACCCCATAATCGTTTAGATTCACGTGAAAGCGCAATTCCATCAAAAAGACGGACCAGATAGACAATACGGCCAAAAGGGGTACTATTACTACCTTATTGGAAAACTTAAAATACTGTTGTTCGGACATATCATAAAATTAACCCATTTAACACAATAAGTCGGCCATATCCTTAAATGCTGAAAAATCGTCATCTGGAATTTTGTCCTATTTTTATGGTATGAACGCACCATTGGCAGAACGGGTACGCCCCAAAAATTTGGACGAATATATAAGTCAGAACCACTTAGTGGGTGAAAATGGTTCGCTTACGCTACAGATTAAAAAAGGGACCATCCCTTCCTTAATCTTTTGGGGACCGCCCGGAACCGGTAAAACCACTTTGGCCAATATAATTGCTAACGAAAGTCAGCGGCCATTTTACACCCTGAGTGCCATTAACAGTGGTGTAAAGGACATTCGGGAGGTTATTGATAAGGCCAAACAAAGTGGCGGACTCTTTACTTCCAAAAACCCCATTCTTTTCATTGATGAGATCCATCGTTTTAGTAAATCCCAACAAGATTCACTTTTGGCAGCCGTGGAGAAAGGCTGGGTAACATTGATAGGGGCAACGACGGAAAATCCAAGTTTTGAGGTAATTCCGGCTTTACTGTCCCGATGTCAGGTATATGTCTTGAACCCTTTCGGAAAAGAAGATCTGGAAGCACTTCTTCACAGGGCAATGGAGCAGGATGGCCTTTTAAAGACAAAAAGAATAAAATTGAAGGAAACGGAAGCCCTTTTGCGTTTATCCGGCGGGGATGGGAGAAAACTTCTAAATATTTTTGAACTTGTGGTGAATTCCGAAGAGGCCGATAGCTTAACGATTACGGATACATTGGTTATAGGTAAGATCCAGAAAAATACGGTTCTGTACGATAAGACCGGAGAGCAGCATTACGATATCATTTCGGCCTTTATTAAATCGATTCGGGGAAGTGACCCCAATGGGGCGGTGTATTGGTTGGCCCGAATGATCGAGGGAGGCGAGGATGTAAAATTTATCGCTCGAAGAATGCTCATTTCAGCCGCCGAGGATATTGGCTTGGCCAATCCTACGGCACTTGTCATTGCCAATTCCACATTTCAGGCCGTGACCACTATCGGGTATCCGGAAGCGCGCATTATTTTAAGCCAATGTGCTATTTATCTGGCAACGTCCCCAAAAAGCAATGCAAGCTATGCGGCAATCGGAAAAGCACAGCAAGCGGTAAAACAGACTGGCGACCTTTCGGTACCGCTTGCCCTTCGCAACGCCCCTACCAAATTAATGAAGGATTTGGGCTATGGTGAAGAATACAAGTATGCGCATGACTATGCAAACAATTTTGTGTCTTTGGAGTTTTTACCGGACGAGCTCTCAGGTACTGCGTTTTACAAACCAGGTGACAACCAACGTGAAAGGGCTATTAAAGAGTTTTTGAAAAACCGATGGAAGGATAAATATGATGTCTGATGTTGGATGTTGGATGTTGGATGTTGGATGTTGGATGTTGGATGTTGGATGTTGGATGGTAAAAAAATCAAAATTTGACGTTCAATTCCTCGGCAATGAGATTTCCACCTTCGTAATATTCAAAGTACCATTTCCCGTCCTTTGTATAGACCATTCCATTTTTGTTGTCCATCGTAGCATGATAAACCCCTTGAACCGAGCTTTCGAAAAGTTTCATTCGTATTTTAGGTGTGCTGTCCACCAATTGGTATCCATTGGGTAATTCCTGGGCGTACCAAACCTCCTTGGTTACATCTGAAGCTACTTTTGTAGAACCCGTATCCGTTTTTGATATGCTCGATGCTATGGGTTGCCTATTTTCATAAATTTGCTCTTCTTTGGTAGTTACTTGTTGGATCGCCTCCTGCCCACTTTCAACTTTCTTTGTAATATCGGATTCAACCGGTCTTAAATCTTTATAGCTTTGCTCTTCCAGGGTAGCTTTTTGCTGTACCATTGAGTCTTGGCGGGCATTCAATTCAGGAGTGGTTTCCGTATTCTCTTCCAGTTTTTTCACATCGTTCTTAAAGCTTACTGTTATGGGTTCCTTTTTTGTAGATGCACCACTGTATTTATAATCCACATTTTCCAAAGAAACAAAAGCGCCCCTTATGGCCTCATTGTAAGAGGCTTTGTATTCCTTCAATCTACTTTTGCCCTGAATTGTGGTAAACACCTCTTGGGATCTACAATCCTTCAGTACAAGGGCAACCTTCGTCGTAAACATGGAAGAATCGTCCTGAAGTCCCACCAAAAGGCCCAAGCACCTATCTTCTATCAGTTCTATGGGCATTTCGTCCTCATAAACGGCCTCAAAATTATTTTTGGTAAACAAAAACTTTATAAACGTACTGGTCTGGTACTGGTTCTCCCTTTTGAAGGAATCGAACTTTTTGGGGACGATGATATACTTATAATCGTTTAAATCTGTTTGTGCCATGCCTAAGTAGCCTGATACGAGCAAAAGGGTCAATAGTAATCGTTTCACAAGTAATCCTTTTGAGGTTTATTGTGTTGTGGAATGAAAAAAACGTGCCAAAGAAGTATTCTTGAAGTCAAGGCCCACCCCACAATCCTTTTAATTTTTGCCCCAAGATATGATATTTAATCCTAATTGGAAAGAAGCGTAATGGGCGTCCGCCACATTTCTATAAGCCAAAAGATTGTCGGCCATAAAATATAAGTTTACGGGACCCGCCTGTAAGCTTACCCCAAGCCCAATATTGGAATAGGAAAATTTATCTACGGTATAGGTAGTCTTGGCCGTCAAAACGTTCCCAAAACGTCTTAGATAAAAGGCTGTGAGCGCAGTTTGAGGCCCTCTGGGCCTATTTATCATGTAGAGTTGCCCTCCAAAACTATTGGCATATCTGTAACGCGCCCCGTTACCTCCTTTAACCACAGTATTGCAATCACAAATCTCCCTCGATTCCAGCTGTTCCCCAAAATCACGACGAATGGAGGCATATAGTTTGGTAGGCCTAAAAGTGATGTAACCCTTTGTGTCATCCTCAAAAGGCACCAGCGCTTCCACTTCATCGACCAGATCCTGCCAAAAATCCGCATCGGGATCGGAAAGGGCATCCGGAAGTATTACCTCAATCCCTTCCACAGTAGCTGCACCATTCAATGTATAGGTCTGGACATCATTGCTATGGTATATAAATCCCAAATCCAAAAGGCTTCCGGTAACGACGGTCTGTTCGTTAAGATTATAGGAAAAACCCAAATCCAGACCCAATCCAAGATTACCTCCAAAGAAACCACGCTTCATAACGGTACTGGCCAAATTCCCGTTATCTTCGGCATCTTCCAATTCGGAGATACCGGATGTCCGTAACTTCATATCGGCATCAAGGGTACTGGCCAACAGATTGTTCTGGCCTTCCCTGGTCACAAAAAAACCTTTGTTCCTAGTTGAGTTAAAATCAAAAATGCTGGAATATATCTTTCCCCTGGCCCCAACAACAAGTTGGTTGTTCATTCTTTTGTTGATCCCGAAATGGAATACATTCACCATTTCGCCCCGTGTCTTTAAGTGGCTCAAATCAAACTCTTGATTTAAGCGGTCCGCGTTTCCTTCATAAGCTAGAATGGCGTAATCCCTAAACCAGTAACCAATGGCGTCTCCCTCATTGTATATACCGAAAGAATAAAAATAGTCCGGATTTCTTCCCCTGAATCCGCCACTTAAAAGTTCCAACTGGTAGGTGCCACTAAGTTCGTCCCTTATATTCATCCCGTTGATGGCCCTATCCCTCACCTTATCGTTGATGTCCAACCCATCATCCGCAAAAATGTCATTAACGGTAATTCCACTAGATCCCGCCTGAAACGATATTCCCGATAATGCCGGAATACCAGCGTACCACTGAAAATCGCTCTTCACCCCTGGATTTACCATCAAAGACTGGGGAATATCGGTAAAGTCATATAACAACTGCTTGTTTTGGGCATACGAATGGTAGCAAAGCCAAAAAATGGTTGCCAAAAAAAGGTGTCGGATTCTCATTTTATTCGTACCCTGAATTTTCCACTAGACTTCAAGGTAACCATGGGATCGGGGAGTGTTGAGGTACTGATGGAATCCCCCAGGTTTGTTCCGCTAAGTCGTATTCCGGAGGTATTTCTAATGATATCTATACTTCGGCCTGCATTGCCATAGGCCGTTTCCCTAATCAAAACCGCGGTAGGTGCCGGGTCAATGGAAAAGGATTCCGTATCGAGGACATTGCCCGCATCATCCAAAAATTCAACCGTTAGATTCAATCTTTTACTCGTGGTATTTTCCACTTCATAGGTAAGTACGCCATCCAAGACTCTTTCCGAAAAAACATCCTCGGCAAAGGCGTCGAAATTAAAGTCTTGGGAGTAAAAGTTTGCTCCATTAAAAGCGTTGATTACATTTTCTGGGGTTTCGAGGTAAACGATACTGGCTTCATAAGTAGGGGTGATGTTCAAATCATCATATTGATCAAAATCCTGTTTCTCTGCACAGGACGAGAAGACTAAAACCAATAGTAAGCCCAAAATAGTACGTGTGCTTAATTTTCCCATTTTAACCAAAACCTGAGCCTTCAAATACGAGGCATATCAACCTATATAACTCTATAAAAGGGATTTTATTTCACGTAAATCATGAATCATTTCGCAATATTCGTGCTGTGGGTCATTATGTACGTTAAAGTGCAAGGTATGAAGTCCCACGGCCATGGCACCCAAGATATCCGCTTCCAGACTGTCGCCTATCATAAGTGCCTTTTGCGGCAATACATTTGCCGTCCGAAGGGCCAATTGAAAAATAATGGGATTCGGTTTCTTTACCCCCGCCATTTCAGAATTAATGATATGGGCAAAGTAGTCCGATATATTGGCATTTTTCAACTTTTTTTCCTGTATTTCCTGAAAACCGTTGGTAATGATATGAAGTTTATATTTTGGTCTTAAGTATTCCAAAACATCGATAGTATTCGGGAAAAGATGGTTGTAGTTGGATAAATGTGCGATGTACTCCTGGGAAAGCAGGTTTATGGTTTCATCCGCTACGGGATATTTAAGTGCATCAAAAACGGTCTTCAACCGCTGATAGCGTAGGTCGGATTTGGTTATTCTCTCTTCCCTATACAATTTCCAAAACGCCAAATTGGTGGGTATGTAGATTTCCAAAAAATCCGAAAGTTCCACCTCAATATGATTTTCTGCCAGTATTTTTTCAAAGGTCAAGGCCGAATTCCTTTCGAAATCCCAAAGGGTATGATCCAAATCGAAGAAAATGTCGGTTACGATATCCTTAAACATGATATTTTTTTAATGAGTCGCCATATAAGCGCTTCCAGTCCACATCATGATCCTCACCTAAAAGCTCATTGGAGAACACCGTAATAAAGTGCCCATTCACTTTTTTTACCAAGGAATACAGCATATCTATTTTTTCCAATATTTGGGCCTTGTTCTTGTAGTTTGCAAAAGCATAATCATGTACGGCGAAAGGATGAAGTCTTACCGGTTGTTGTGTTTCCAGGTTTATATCATAAAAATAAAAAGGGGAACAGGTTCCCGCCCTAAAACCGATCTCATGGGTATAGCCCATAGTGTAGTCGTCCGTAAATTCGGCCTCCACCAAATTCCGATACATGTTGGGAATACCCACTCTGTTGTAGCGCATTCTAGTACAATTTACGGGTCTGTTGATTACATCCTCCAGACGTTTTTTTTCCGTTTTCAATAAACTGATATCATTAAAGGAACTATAGGAAGCAGCCAGTGAAACCAGGCTATAGTCCGCAATGGATTTTATTAGAGATCGGAACCTATTGTTATTTGGAGATACATTTTTGTCATAGGTAGAGTAGGAAGCAAACTGAAAAAAGAATATACTGTTTACACCATATTTTTTGTGTATATCAACCAAAAATCCAAAATTATTGTAGGGATCTTTGGAGGGTTTAAACCAAACCGCAACGCGCTGAAAAACCCTTTTTAACCTAAACTGTCCCAAATCCAGGAAAAATCCTGCCAAACTTCGTACAAAACCCCTATGGGCAAAGCAATGCGAAGTAGTAATGTCCAAAAGGGAGGTATATGCATATGTTCTTTGCTTGTTTTCCATATCGGGAAACCGATCCAAAAGACCTTCCAACAATTTAAAGGCCCATAAATCCACTACGGGCTGCCCCAGAAAATTATGACGATATGCAATACTGTCCTTGGGAGAGAATCGTCCGTGGATGTCCTTTACATGGGGAAGATATTCCTCATAACGACTAAGAAGATAAAAACTGGCCGAAAAAATATCGAATGGAATATTACTGCGTTCCCCGGTAGAAAAAAAACAGGGGACGCCATCCCAATCCCCAACGGTAATCTCAAAATCGTTAATGCCCTGTTCAAATAAGAGGTCATTGCTCCGGACAAAAAATTCATTTTGTAGGGCCTGTTTAGTATAGGTTATCTTTGGCCCGGTATGTTTTATGAAATCCTCTACCTTGGTGGTAAAGACAACTTCAATTCCCAACATACGCGTAAAAATATGCTTCATGATGTAGCTGAAGCGCGAGGTGATTTTGTGCGTATAGATAAGTAACATACTCTTTAAAATTTCAATACAAAAAGCTGTAGGTTTTGCTCCATTTTATTATGGGGTTCCGGACTAAATTTGAAATCCCACCCCGGAGAAACCCGAAACACCCTCACAATATTTTTTCATCGGCAAAACTTAAATAGTCCTTCTGGACAATAATCAAATGATCCAACACCTTGATGTCAAGGGCACCGGCAGCCAGTTGTAACTTTTGTGTTATCTCTTTATCCGCCTTGCTCGCCCTTAAATTTCCCGATGGATGATTGTGGGCCAATATTAAGGCCACGGCACCCAATTCCAAGGCTTGTTTCATCACCAAACGTACATCGACCAATGTACCCGTAATACCGCCTTTACTTAATTGGGCCATATGTAAGACCTTATTTGCATTATTTAGGTATAAAATCCAAAATTCTTCATGTTCCAACTCTCCCATTCTGGGGTGGAGCAATTCAAAAGCATCCCTACTACTTTCAATTTTTGAAATCTTAAGGGCCTGCTCCCCTCTTCGTCTTCGACCGATTTCCAAGGCTGCCGCTATGGTGACCGCCTTTGCCTCACCAATTCCTTTGAACTGCATTAATTGTTTTGTGGATAGCCTTCCGAGCTCATTCAGGTTATTGCCAACAGATGCCAAAATACGTTTGGAAAGTTCTACTGCACTCTCATTTTTGCTCCCGGATCCGATGAGTATCGCGACCAACTCCGCATCGGACAATGCCAACCTCCCTTTTTGCACCAGTTTTTCCCGTGGTTTGTCATCATCGGCCCAATGTTTTATGGAAAAAGTAGTAGGCTTTTCTCGCATTTGCTAAAGATAATGAACTAATGTTTTCATCCTTGGAATCCATCACGAAATCAATAGAAAAAATTCGCTGTGGCAGCAAAAAGGAAATCTTGGAGAGAAGCAAAAGAAGTAAACTTTTTAAACGTCGCAATCAATAAGGATCATCATCGGACGGGAGTTCCCGTTCTTCCAAATAGCTCCTGGTATCATATAGTGTCCTATCCTCCTCGAGAATGGCGTTGGACATCCCTAGCATAATAGCTAGTAATACTAGGGAAGCCTTACGTCTAAGTATTCCAAAAATACGAGCTAACAAAACGTGTATTTTTATGCCGAACATGCTTTGTACAGGTCAAAACATGTTCCATCATAGGGTAACATGACAAATCTTCCGACCAAGACCTAAACTCATTTGGAAACCTTTTGCCGAACTGCATCCAAATCCAATCCGCCATAATTTCCCGAACTCATCAGTAACAATACGGAATTTTCAAAATCTTGGTCAAAAATAAAATCGTGAAATTGGGATGCATTGGTAAAAACCTCAAGGTCATCCCGTTGAAAGGCTTCAACAACCTGATAGGGAGTCACTTCCTTTAATCGTTTAATTTTAACGGATTCGGGTAAATAGAAGACAATGGCTATATCCGCGGCATCGAGGGCCCCTCTGTACCCTTTCAAAAATTCTGCATTAAAGCTACTATAGGTGTGGAGTTCCAAGCAGGCAACCAGTCGCCGATCTGGGTATTGTTCCTTCACCGCCTTGGTGGTAGCGGAAACCTTGCTCGGCGCATGGGCAAAATCCTTATAGACTGTACTGGAAGTACCCTCGGCTATTTTTTCCAATCGCTTTGAAGCTCCCTTAAAAGTAGCTACAGCTTCATAAAAATCATCCTCGTCCACCCCCATGTTTTGGCAAATCCATTTGGCTCCGGCCAAATTACTAAGATTGTGTCTTCCAAAGATTTCTATGGGCATTGCTCCTTCCGGAGTCTCCAGGAGGGTCTGGCCATCCTCTACCGAATACGATGGGGTACGGTAGGGTAATTTTCGAATGGAATTCCCGGAGGCCTCCACAACTTCCTTAACCCTGTTGTCCTCTTCATTATAGGTTATACTTCCTCCTTGTACAATGCTGTCCACAAAAATCCGAAACTGCTCTATGTAATCCTCAAAGGTGGGAAACACATTGATATGATCCCAGGCAATGCCGCTCAACAATGCGATATTAGGTTTGTACAAATGGAATTTAGGTCGCCTATCAATGGGCGAGGATAAGTATTCATCCCCTTCCAAAACAATAAAATCGTTACCCTCCGTTAAATGGACCATTCGCTCAAATCCATCCAGCTGGGCCCCCACCATATAATCCACTTCTTTATCGTGATAATTGAGCACGTGTAAAATCATTGAGGTAATGGTGGTCTTTCCATGACTTCCCCCAATAACCACACGGGTCTTGTTTTTGGACTGTTCGTATAAAAATTCCGGATAGGAATAAATCCGTATTCCCAGTTCCTGCGCCCGCAGCAATTCGGGATTGTCCGGCTTGGCATGCATCCCTAGGATAATGGCATCTAAATCATCGGTTACTTTTTCGGGAAACCACCCAAATTCAGCGGGCAACAAACCCTTTTCTTCCAACCGACTTTTGGAGGGCTCAAAAATAACATCATCACTACCGGTAACCGTGTATCCCTTATGGTGCAGGGCCAAGGCCAAATTGTGCATGGCACTACCACCTATGGCAATAAAATGAATATTCATAAAGAATGAAAAATAATTCAAAGATAGCGATTGCCAGTAAAGGTTTTACATCTAAAAAGTGTAGTCATGTTCGTCAAAATATCCGTCAAATGGTTAAAAAAATTCGATGAAATGCAAAACGAACGATTTGTTTTTAACAGTTTTAGTAGGATTCACCTTTCATTACAGCATATTCACAACATTCTTTTCTTTAACCTTTATATCACAAATACATTTGAAAGAGCAGCGTAAACGTTTGAAGCTTTCAAAGAAACCGAAATGACCGACCATAACTTACCTAAGACCATTTTTTTATGGGTTCTAGGTCTTCTTTTATTGGGCTTTAGCCAAAACATCAAGGCACAATGTGCCGGTACCGATAATACGGTAACTGTCTGCGAGAAGGATACCGATATTGCCACACAGAACTATACCCTTTTCGATAAACTAAATGGAACCCCTACCCCAGGGGGCATTTGGTCTACCAATGATCCCGCCAATTTTTTCGCGTTAGATCGCACCAATGGAATAGTGAACCTTTGGGAGGTCAAAAATTCGGGAGTCCACCAATTTACCTACACCAATGATTCATGCGGTGAATCCGCCATTGTGACCATAAATCTAGGAGGGTACCCAGGAGAGGATAATATAGACGGGAGCGCCGATGCATGTGGGGATAATTCGGCTGTTAACCTACATAGCTATATTGGGGACGAGACCGAAGGAAAATTCCAGGATTTTAATGGGACTTGGGCCGCTATTACCCCAGAGGCCATACCGCATTTGAATGAGAACTTTTTTGACGCCGAGGCCGCTGGGCCGGGCATTTACGAATTTACGCATACGGTACCAGTGGTGGCTACTTGCCCCAGTCGTCAGGTGAGATTGCTATTGGAAGTACAAAGACCTGCAAATTCCGGGATTGGTTCAAATCTAGTGGTATGTACAACGGATGATTTGTCGGGCCTTACCAATTACGATCTGGACGCCCTATTATTTGATGAAGACAGTAACGGGACATGGTCCGAAGGGCCCCTTACCAATGAATTGGACGATCTTACCGACCATATTATTAACGTAGAAGCAATACGGGATACGCATACCTCAGGTACATTTACTTTTAGATACACCGTATTTCCCTCACATGCGGTTTGTACGGTAAACACCACGGCAGTGGATGTAGTTATTCTTCCGGTTTTACAGGGTACCATGGCCACTGTCAACTATTGCGAAGGGCCCTCGGAGTATACCATTGAAATAACAAATTACGACACTTCCTTAATAGCAAGCGGAACCTACACGGCAACCTATTCCTTGACCTCCGCTAGCGGTACGGAAACGGATTCGGCATCATTGACCCTCAACAACGATGGAACAGGAAACTTCCAAATCGATGCCAATCCCATAAACCTAAATGAGCCCACAACTTTGACCATTACTTCCCTTGGAGTAAATGTGTGTTCCGATATACAAGTACCTCCAATTTCATTTATTGTAACCGATCTAACTGCCAATGCAATGGATAGCTGTGAGGGGGAAGCCCCTTCGGTGGACTTAACGAATATTTATGACGCTTCGTCAAATATTGCCAATGGCAATTATGATGTTATATATACACTCACCGCTCCTAGCAGTGCGATTACCAATTTTACGTTGAATGATGTTTCCTTTAGCTCGGGAAGCGCCACTTTTTCCATACCCGCTGCCCAAATCACCGAAACCGGGGAATATGAAATAAGCCTGGATGTAGCAAGTGGATTTCCTTTAAGCTGTCAAATAACGGATACATTCTCCGTAACCCCTACCCCTCCTCCCATAGATCTGGATCTTCTTGTAGATAATTCCTGCGATGCTACCCAAATCGAAGTCACGGTAGATGCACCGATCCTATCCGATGGTTCATACACTATTACCTATGACGTAACACAAATGAGTACGGGTCAGGTGGCAATTACCAATACCATCAACTTTACCGGCGGTACGGCTTCCTATGAATTGGATGTGGCCTCCCTTGAGCAAGGGAACTACACGGCCAGTGTTCGAAGTGCCCAGAACGATACAACACCTTGTAGGTTGATATTCGACTTTGAGCTGAGCGAAAACTTTGCCATAGAGGGTATACCGGACCTTCCCATAGCCGAAGCGCAACAGATTATATGCCTAAGCTCCTATGCACCGGATTTGCCCACTTTGGAAAACATTGAGGTTACTGCCACTGGTGAGATTCTGTTTTATGCTACGGAGACCGATATGGATATCCTGCCGTTGGATACCACATTGACAAACGGCGAGGACTACTATATTTCAAACATCGACCCGACAAATAATTGTGAGGGTTCCGATAGAATACGGGTAACCGTTACTTTGGTCGATCCCGCAATGCCTGTAGCATCCAATCCCAATCCCCTGTTTTGTGCCTCGGATGATTCTACAGTGGGTGATTTGAACGCGGTCATCTCAAGTGCCTCTCCCGTAGTTTGGTTCGATGCAGTGTCGGGAGGCAACGTTCTTGAAAATTCAGTAGTACTGGTGGATGGCCAGAGTTATTATGCGGCAACCGAAGGGGACGGTCAATGTTTAAGTACGGAACGATTGGAAATTGCACCTACGGTATTCGATCTTGAACCTCCATCCCTGGAACTTACGAATCTTGCTTTATGTGGTCTGGACAATCCCACGGTTTCCGATTTAAGGGATATTGAAGGTAACAACCCATTTGAGGTATTGTGGTATACAAGTCCGGAAAATGGCAATCCATTGACCAACGATGTACTTCTAACCGAGGACACAACCTACTATGCAGAAAGTTTTGATCCCGATACGGGCTGTATAAACCCCGAACGTATTCCCGTAACTGTTGAATTGAGTAATTGTAATCCCGAGGATTACGGATTCTTTATTCCGGACGGATTTTCTCCGAATAACGACGGTAGGAACGATACCTTCTTTATACCCAATATAGAAGTAATATTTCCGGATTTTACCTTGGAAATCCTGAATAGGTACGGATCAACCTTATTTAAGGGTGATAGAAACAATCCCGCTTGGGATGGGGACAAGGCTCCCAACGGCGTGTATTTCTATGTCATCGAATTCAATAAACAAGGAAATGACCCGAAACAGGGGCGTCTATACCTTAACCGCTAGACCAAATGGCAAAATGGGAATAATGAAAAAAACACTGTACATAAGTTTTGTTCTGCTATTGGTCCAGATTGGCGTTTACGCACAACAAGATCCCCAATACACGCAGTACATGTACAACATGAACGTAATCAATCCAGCCTACACCACCAATGACCTGGGAATGTTGAATTTTGGTCTGCTCTATCGTTCACAATGGAACGATGCCGTGGGTGCCCCAAAGACACTGACTTTTTTCTCACATATACCTATGAGTGAAAAAATCGAGATAGGATTATCCTTTATTTCGGATGACATTGGTGACGGGGCCCTTAAGGAAAATAATATTTATGCCGACTTTGCCTATATCCTAAAACTGGATGAAAAAAGTAATCTTTCCCTTGGATTAAAAGGTGGAATTACCACTTTTGAAACGAATTTCAACGGATTTATGCTTCCGGAATTCCAGGACGACCCCGCCTTTAATGAGAATTTAAACAATACTTTCCCCAATGTCGGGATAGGTGCCTTTTACCATCGCGGGAATTTCTATGCAGGACTTTCCATACCCAATCTATTGACCTCCACCCATATTGAAAACAAAGATGGCATTAACCGTATCGGTTCCGAGGAAATACATACGTTCTTCACCTCCGGTTATGTATATGAACTAAATCCCAACCTTAAGATCAAACCCTCCACAATGGTAAAAATGGTGAAGGGTTCGCCCTTGACCATGGATGTTTCATTGAACGTTCTGTTCAACAATCGGTTTGAGGGAGGCTTGTCCTACCGTTTGGAGGACTCTGTAAGCGCCATGTTCAACTTATCCGTTCTACCGGCCCTTCGTGTTGGGTACGCCTACGATTATACACTATCCAACTTAAGCGATTTTAGTTCCGGGTCGCATGAAATTTTTGTTCTATTTGATCTGGATCTATTGGGTATGGGCAAAGGATATGATAAATCTCCCAGATTCTACTAGTTATGAGAAAGCTACTATTCATACTGTTTGTGGTAAATGCATTGACCCCGATTTTGGGCCAGCAGGAGTTGAAGCGCGCGGATACCTATTTTGAAAGGGCATTCTATAGCGATGCGATTCCTTTATACGAGGCATTGCTACCACGCAACAAGAGTTCAGAGCTCATCAAAAACCTGGCTGACTGTTATTACAAAACCTATAACATGAAAGCCGCCGCACGATGGTATGCCTATTTGATATCAAACTATGGAGAAAATGTGGATGAGAGCTATCATTTTAAGTTAAACCAGTCTTTGAAAGCTATTGGTGACTATGAACAAGCGAACACGGTTTTATTGGATTTCTATGCCCAAAGGAACCAAATGGACAAAGTCGACCAGCTCAAAAAAGAAATTGTGTACTTGGAAAACGTTAGTGCCATTGGTGAGCGTTTCGCTATTGAAAATCTAAATATCAATACGTCTACCTCAGAATTTGGTGCCGTACTAGTGGATTCGAACTTAGTATACACGGCCTCTAGGAAAAAATCTGGCGCCGTTCCAAAACTGTATCGATGGAACAACCAAAATTACCTGGACATCTACTCACACCCCATACACAAGTTAACACTGGGCGATAGCTTGAGCATTCCCTTGTCCAATACGATCAATACCAAGATGCACGAAGGTACTTTTGCCTTTACCAAAGATCGAAAAACCATCTACTTTACCCGAAACAGCGAAAAAAAGACCGACCCGAAAAAAATTACACATCTTAAGATATACAAAGCGGAGTGGGTAGACGGGGAATGGAAAAACAGTGTTGAACTTCCCTTTAATGACAATGCGTTTTCCACGGAACATCCAGCGTTAAATGAAGATGAAACAAAACTGTATTTTGCATCCGACCGAGAAGGCGGGTTTGGGTCTTTTGATCTCTACTACGTCGACATACAATCGGATGGATCTTATGGGAATCCTATCAATCTTGGAAAAGACATCAATACGGACAAGAAAGAACAATTCCCCTTTTTGGATCAAGCTGGTAATTTATACTTCTCCTCAAATGGACACCCGGGTTACGGCCTATTGGACGTTTTTATCGCGAAAAACGAAAATGGAGTTTTTCAAAAACCGGATAACCTAGGTTTACCCGTAAATAGTGGTTATGATGATTTTTCCCTTTCCTTGGACCCCAATGAAAAACAAGGTTTCTTTTCTTCCAACCGCCCCGGAGGAAAAGGTAGTGATGACCTGTATTCCTTTAAGGAGAACAAACCGCTTATCATAGAGAACTGTAAGCAATTTATCGCCGGAGTTTTGACAGATAAGACCACAAATCTTCCGATTCCCAAGGGAAAAATAAGTCTGTTGGATGTTGAAGGAAAAGTGATAAAGACGCTTACCACGGGGCAGGACGCCGCTTTTAAGTTTTTGGTGCAATGTACGGCCGAATATAAAATAGAGGCGGAAAAAGAAGGGTACGAAGACAATTTCAAAGTCGTTTTAACAGATAAGGAACGAAATGCCATTAAAGACGGTTCCCTGACTTTATTTTCCTTGGAGGAGCGAGAAAAACAAAAAGCATTGGCACTTAAAAAAAAGCGGGAAGAAGCCGAAAAAATAGCCCTTGCCGAGGCCGAAAGAAAAGAAAAGGAGGAAAAATTGGCCGAGGAACAACGTCTAAGGATGGAAAAAGAAAAAGAGGAGAAGAAAAAAATCGCAGAGAAAAAAGCAGAAAAAGAACGTCTACAAAAGATTGAAAAAGCCATAGAGCAAGAGGAAGCCATTGTGCGGGAAGAAGGACGAACCCTTATCAAAACCGAGGAAATCCACTTTGATTATAGTCTGTGGTATCTCAGAAGAGAATCCCGTGAACGTCTGGGCAAGGTCATTGAAATTATGAAATCCAATCCGGGGATTGTTCTTGAAATAGGTACCCATACCGATATCCGGGGCAATAGTGAATACAACAGAAGACTATCCCAAAAGCGGGCCGACTCAGCTAAAGAATTTCTTGTTGAAAACGGTATTGCAAAGGACAGGGTCATAGCCAAAGGTTACGGTGAATCTAGACCCATTGTAAAATGCGAGACTGTAGAAAGCTGTACGGAGGAAGATCACGAGTGGAACAGACGCTGTGAGCTTGTCATTGTTAAATGGGAATAAAAGGACGGAACCATTTCCGTAGATCAAAGCATTAGTTGAAACCTACAGGCCTATCGAAAAAGTCATCATAAAATCGAGATAAATAGTTTAGGCCCCGGAAGGTTTTGAAAACCTTCCGAGGTTTTCTTTCCTGAATGGATTCTTTTTATATTCGTTAAATAGAATTTGTAGTATGAACCTCGCCGATATCCCTTCCAAGGAAATCATGCCCGGCTACCATGGGAAACTTGTGCATACCCAGAATATGAGCATCGCCTTTTGGAATGTGGAAAAAGGTGCCAAAGTACCTTTGCATTCCCATGTAAACGAGCAGGTGATGCAGGTTTTGCAAGGAAAATTCGAATTTACTTTGGACGGAATTACCGAAATCTATGAAAAGGATGATATGGTGGTAATTCCACCAAATACACCCCATAAAGGAAAGGCTTTGACCGCCTGTAGGTTAATGGATGTTTTTAGCCCGGTACGGGAGGAATACAAGTAATGGCATAGTACGTCCTTTAAAAACGAAAGGGCATTTACGTAGCTTAAAATAGACATGGAGATACATTTAAAAGGAAAAAAGGCTTTGGTCGGAGGAAGTAGTGGTGGTATCGGAAAGGCGATTGCCCTTCAGTTGGCGGAAAGTGGGGCCAGTGTAACCCTGATGTCCCGTAGCGAGGAAAAACTAAAGGGAATTGTCTCGGATTTGCCTATCGACCAAGGGCAATCACATCACTATTTGGTGGTGGATTTCAATGATTTTGAGGCCTACAAAAAGATTATTTCCAACTATTTCGAGAACAATTCCGTGGATATTTTGGTTAACAATACCCAGGGGCCGGCTGCAGGCAATACTTTGGAAAAACATACAGCCGATTATCAGGAGGCCTTTGACCTATTGTTCAAGACCGTTGTGTTTACTACGGAGCTGGCCTTAAAACAAATGCAGCAAAATCAATGGGGACGTATTATTAATGTGGCCTCCGTGTCCGTCAGGGAACCTCTTTCCTATCTAGCACTCTCAAATTCGATTAGGGCGGCAGTGGTTACCTGGGCTAAAAGCCTGGCAACGGATGCAGGCGCTGCACACATTACGGTAAACAATATCCTCACCGGATATTTTGATACAGACCGCATTGCGCAACTCAATGCAAAAAAAGCAGAACAACTGGGGGTTTCCACTGCCGAGGTGCGTTCAGAAATGGAGTCCCGGGTTCCTCTGGGACGAATTGGGAAACCCGAGGAATATGGATACCTGGTCGCTTTTTTGGCTTCGGATAAGGCCGCGTATATCACCGGTACTTCAATCCCGATTGACGGCGGCCTGCTAAAAAGTCTATGACCCCAACGTGTCCATGGCCTTGATTTTTTTCTGCTCTTCCAGGGCGGGTTCCAATTCAATATCTATATACAATGCTTTGGCAATCCATTTTTGGGCATTAGGTTTGTCCTTCTTCTTGCGATATAATTTTGCCATTCTAAAATAGGCCCATTTTAAGGGCACACCATCCAGAGGTGTATAATTTTTGATGTATTGCCCCATATGGTACACCCCTTCGTCCAATTTAAGACCGTACTCGCCACAAATTTTCCCGATTTGATAGTGTAGCTGGTTTCGTTCTATGTTTCCTAAATCGCCTATAAGACTCAAGGCATACAAATAATCCTGTTTCGCTTTTTCAGATTCTTCGTCGTATTCATGTACATAGCCCATAGCCAAATAGCCATCGATAGGGGATATGGATTTCAATTTTTTGGCATAGTCAAAAGCCTTGGAAGTACTCCCCCCCAAAATGCCCGGCAAGGTTATATAAAGATCTACCAAAGCCCAATGCACTTTTATTGAACTTGAATCCAAAGTGGCGGCTTTTTTAAAATTCTCCTTAATTCTTCCTACTAGGGTAAGGGCCTTAAACTTATTGCTATTTTGGGCTTTTTTGGCCAAAACGCCTCCATATTTAAAGGCATAGTCCGCAACCTGTGGATAGGCCTCTGTAAGCTCCTTGTAAATGGCAATGGCATCGTCCCATTTGCCCTGATAGCCATAAACCTCCCCTAGCCTATCCTTGGTATCCTTATCTGCCGTGACTTGAATTTCCTTGAGAAGTTCGGTCTCGGCTTGGACGTATTTCTTTCTTTCGATAAGTTGATTTACATCAACTTCCGTGCTCTGTGCCCCGCATACAGACAATTTAATGAAAACCAGTAGGAAAAGAAAGTGTTTCATGGCAATCCGAAACTTTGATGTTTTGTCGGTAGTCCTTACCATCCCTTAATTTATTTAATATTGTTTTCAAACCTCCAAATAGTCATTCAAACTCATTCGGAGGCTTCGTTTACTCATTTAAACTTTCGTATGGCACAAGTTTTGCTCACATTTGTTGCTTAATTTTATATAATATGGTCCCAAGTTCCTTTGAAGCAAACAGACCGTATAATGAGGGCAGAACAAATTTAAAATGAGATACCTGGTTTTACTATTTACGATACTCCAATTTTCAATGGCAAATGCACAACGTGATACTTCGTACCAAGCACTTTGGAGGCAAGTGGAAAAACTGGAAAACGAGGCGCTGACCAAATCGGCCTTGAAGGTAGTGCAATCCATTTCCGAAAAGGCGAAGGAAGAAGGCCGTTCGCCCCAAGTAGTAAAGGCATTACTGTACACCTCCAAATACGCCCTAACATTGGAAGAAGACGCCCAATTGAAGATTGTAGGCGATTTTAAGTCCGAAATCCAAAAGGCAGCGTTCCCCGTTAAAAATGTACTGAAAAGCTACCTAGGAAATCTGTATTGGCAGTATTTTCAACAGAACCGCTATCGGTTCTATGATCGTACCAAAACGGAGGTCAAAGTAGACAGTATCGACTTCCGTACTTGGGACTTGACCACCCTTTTTGAAGAAATCCATCTACATTTTACCGCTTCGTTGGAGAATCCGTCAAAATTGCAGACCCTAAATGTGAACGAATTCCAGGAAATACTGACCAAACAAAAGGGTTCTGAAATCTATCGCCCAACCCTATTCGACCTATTAGCCCATACCGCCCTACAATTCTATAAAACTCCTGAAAACACCATAACACGACCAGCGGACAAATTTGAAATGGACAACCCGAAATTACTTTGCGAGGCCTATCAATTTACGGAGCTATCCATTGATTTTACGGACAAGACCTCCCTACAGTCCAGGGCCTTGCAAATTTATCAAGAACTTACAAAGTTTCATTTTCCGGATGTACGATTGGAAGCCTTGGTAGATGTGGATATAGAGCGATTACGATTTATTCATCAAAATGCGGTTTTCCCAAATAAGGATGCAGCCTATCTCGATGTTCTTCAAAACTCTGCCGAAAACCTAAGTCACCATGAAGTATCCGGTTTGTACCGATATGAAATTGCTTTATTGTACAATCAATGGGGAAACTCGTACCAATCCAAATCCAAAGAGGAACATCGCTGGAAGCTAAAAGAAGCGCTGACGCTTTGTGAATCGGTTATCGCGCAATTTCCTGAAAGTACAGGTGCCGAAAAGTGCAAGGCCCTACGATCCGAAATTCTTTCGAAAAGCCTGCAATTGACCGTGGAACAGCATATCCCTATTGATTCTCCTTCCCGAATATTGGTGAACTACAAAAACTTGGATGAACTTCAGTTTGTAGCCTATGAGGCATCGAATAACGATATCAAAAAACTGAATACCCTGTATCCGGAATCCGAACAACTGAACTTTATCAAAAAACTATCCGCCGTTAAAAATTGGGAGGCCCAATTGAAAAATGAAAACGATTTCCAGCGACATGATATTGAAGTCTTGCTGCCTAAATTAGGCAATGGACAATATATCCTTTTGGCCGTTCCTAAAGCGGATGTAAATAAAACGTTCGCCTATGCCAAGATTCAGGTAACAAATTTGGCCTTGGTAGAAACCCAGACCCCGGAGCATCATCAATTTCAACTCATCGATAGGAATAATGGAAAACCTCTGGAAAGTGCTAAGCTACAATTTACCTATCAGGAGAACTACGACCGTAAGTTTCTGACCGAAACATTTACCACCAATGATAAGGGTGCGGTACGGATTCCACTGGGCACCAAGCGCTGGACCTCTATAGGCATAAAGGCGGTTTACAATGGCGATATGGCCCATTTTGGGGAATATTATATCGGTTCAAAATCAAATTCACGAATTCTCGGTTCCCTAGATAATTCCGCTTTTTTGTTTACCGATCGAAGTATTTATAGACCAGGACAAGTACTTTATTTTAAGGGAATAGCCGTTTCAATGGAAAACGATGTGTCCAAAATCTTGTCCAATATCCCAGTAACGGTAAGTCTAAGGAATGTAAATTATCAAGAAATGGCCAAGTTGGAGGTAACGACCAATGAATTTGGTTCGTTTTCCGGAAAATTTATATTGCCTGCCAATGGACTTACCGGGAGTTTTTCATTACAGGCAAGTTCAAAATCCATCAAAATCAATGGCACTACGGACTTTTCCGTGGAAGAGTATAAACGACCTAAATTTCAAACCTCTTTTGAACCGGTACAGGAAACCTATAAGGTCAACGACAGTATTACTGTAAAGGGCACGGCAACTGCGTATGCGGGCAGTGCCATTACCGATGCCCAAGTAGCCTACCGCGTAAGCCGAGTCGTTTATTTTCCAAGATGGTATTATTGGAGTAGGCCTTACTTCAATACCTCTCCACAAGAAATCGCTCATGGCAGTACAGTAACCGATGCTTCAGGGAATTATACCATTAATTTCAAGGCAATCCCGGACAATAGTATTGAGAGGAATAATCTGCCGACATTTAGTTATGAAATTACCGCGGACGTAACCGATATCAATGGTGAAACGCATACGGCCACCCGTATTGTCCGTGTAGGTTACCACAGCCTCAATGCCGATATTAGGATTTCGGACCGGCTGGACAAAAATGCAAAAGACCATACCATTGAAATAACGACCACCAATCTAAACGGCCAAGCCGTGGATACGAAGGGCGCCCTTAAAATGTACAAGTTACAACCTCCAAAATACGTGCTTCGCAATCGACCTTGGGCCGCACCCGATTACCAAAACTGGGACAAAAGCAGTTTTAGGAAGCTTTTCCCGCATGATGCCTATTCCAACGAGCACGATTTTACCACCTGGGCCAAAGGAAAATTAGTCTGGGAGTCTGATTTTGATACAGGAAAATCCACGGAATTTCCCTTGGACACTTCCAAAAAATGGGAATCGGGCAAGTACATTTTGGAACTTCAGACCCAGGACAAGTTTGGCCAGGTGGTAAAGGCCAAGACCATAACAACACTCTTTGTAGAGAAAGATGCCGCTTTGGCGGACAACCAATTGTTCGATATAAAACTTGATAAATCCGAGTATCAAATTGGTGAACGGGTAAAAATTACGTTGGCCTCGGCCGCAAAAGATCTTTCCGTAAGCGTAAACGTGGAAAAAGATAGAAAAATCGTCGATACAAGAATTATCCGATTGAACCAAAATGTCCAAAGCTTTACCCTCCCGGTTACACAATCCGATTTGGGCGGCTTTGCGATCCATTACAGTTTCTCGGCGTTCAATGCCTTTACTTCTGGCTCTTTGGCGGTTCCTGTACCCTATCCCAAAACCGATTTGGAAATCGAAACGGTTACGTTTCGGGACAAACTACAACCAAACACTGCCGAAACCTGGACTTTTAAACTAAAAGGGCCAAAAGGCGATAAGGTAGCTGCCGAATTGTTGGCCAGTATGTACGATGCTTCCTTGGATGCCTTTCGCGGACATTCTTGGGATGCCGGCTTGGATTATCGGCCTACCTACTATTCCAATGTCTATAGTAATGCCTATAGAAGTTTTGGAACGGAAGGTTTCCGGGTATATTATGATTTTTCCAGCAGATACAACTACCAACCCCGGCATTATGATACTTTTGATTGGTTCGGGTTCCATTTTGGGTATGGGTTAAGAATCCGCGGAACTGCCAGCGATCTGGTGCGGAAATCCAGTGCGCCTCCAGCTGCCATGGAAGTAATGGAAGAGGTAGCTGCCGTGAATGAAGTAGCTATGGTGGAAAACGATCTTTCGGGCAATGTTGCCGGGATTGCGGAATTTGACAAGGCATCCGAAGAAAATCAAGGAGTAAGAAAAGAAGCGGATTTTAGCACCGTAGCCATTCGTAAAAACCTTCAAGAAACCGCATTTTTCTTTCCACAATTACGCACGGATAGGGAAGGCAATGTATCCTTTAGTTTCACTACACCAGAAGCCTTGACCACATGGAAATTACAGTTGTTGGCCCATGACAAGAACCTTCAAAGTACATATACCGCCTTGGAAGCGGTAACGCAAAAAGAGCTTATGGTCATCCCCAATGCGCCGCGATTTTTACGTGAAGGTGATGAAATTACCATAAGCACCAAGATTGCCAATCTTACAAATCAAAAGCTTTCCGGCCAAGCCAAGCTCCAATTGGTCGATGCCCTCACCGGTGAAGATGTTACCAAAAAGTTATTCTTTACCTCTTCCTCTTCCGGAGAGATTGCCGCACTAGTTGAAAAAAAGGAGTTTTCAGTTGATTCGTTGGGTAATACCCAAGTCTCATGGCGCTTAAAGATTCCCGAAGGGATACAGGCTGTACAGTACACTATATTGGCCAAAGCAGGGGATTTTAGCGATGGGGAACAAAACGTGCTTCCTGTATTGACCAATCGAATGCTGGTGACCGAGACCTTACCTATGTGGGTCGGTGGTAATCAGACCAAAACCTTTGTTTTGGACAAGCTACGGGACAATACCTCTACCACGCTTAGCAACCATAAACTGACCTTGGAAATCACCTCCAACCCCGCCTGGTATGCGGTACAGGCCCTACCCTATCTTATGGAGTATCCCTATGAGTGCAACGAGCAAATCTTCGCAAAGTATTATGCGAATACCTTGGCCGGCCATATTGCCAATAGCAATCCAAGGATACGGGAGGTATTTGACCAATGGCTAAATTCCGATGCGTTATTAAGTAACCTAGAAAAGAATTCCGAACTGAAGTCACTTTTGATTCAGGAAACTCCATGGTTGCGCGATGCCCAATCGGAAACCGAACAAAAAAAACGAATTGCCCTGTTATTCGACCTACATACCTTGCGGAACGAGCAGGCCAATTCCATGAACAGGCTTCAACAGAACCAGATGTCTTCCGGGGCTTGGGCATGGTTCAAGGGAGGGCGGGGCAATCGGTATATTACACAACATATCATCGCCGGATTAGGGCATTTGAACCATTTGAAGGTAGCGAATATCGACAATCGTGTGTCACAAATGCTTAAAAGCGCCCTTCAATACCTTGATTCTGAATTCGTAAGCGAATACGAACAGATGAAAAAGTATGCCAAAAACCCTAAGAATGACCATCTTAGTCAAATGCAAATCCATTACCTCTACATGCGTAGTTTTTTCAAGGACATCAAGACCTCTAAAAAAGTGGATGAAGTTTTGGCCTACTATCGGGGACAAGCACAAAAATATTGGGCAAAAAAAGGATTGTATTCCAAAGGGATGCTGGCCTTGGCCCTTTATCGCATGAATGACCGAACCTCGGCCAACAAAATTTTAAGGTCTTTAAGGGAAAATAGCATCTCCAATGAGGAGTTGGGCATGTATTGGAAGGAAAATACCGCCTCTTGGCATTGGTACCAAGCCCCTATAGAAACACAAGCCTTAATGATAGAGGCATTTTCTGAAATAGATAACGATTCCAAGACCGTTGACAAGTTGAAGGTGTGGTTGCTAAAGCATAAACAGACCAACCAATGGGAAACCACCAAAGCCACAACAGAGGCGGTCTATGCCCTCTTATTGCAAGGTAACGATTGGCTATCCCTTACCGAAACGGTAGAGGTGTCCGTTGGAAAGAAAAAGATAGAACCCTCCAAAGTCGATGATGTAAAGATGGAAGCCGGAACGGGGTACTACAAAACCTCGTGGAGCGGTAAGGAAGTGGAATCAGAAATGGCCAGTGTTACGCTTGTGAAAAAGGGAGCAGGCATTGCTTGGGGCGGGTTATACTGGCAATACTTTGAAGACTTGGATAAGATTACTTCCGCGGAGACTCCATTACGACTCAAAAAGAAACTCTTCCTCAAAAGGAATATGAACACGGGCGAGGAAATTTCGGCAATAACCACTTCCATTCACTTAAAAGTGGGAGACCTTATACGCGTGCGCATAGAACTTAAGGCCGACAGGGATATGGAATTTATCCATATGAAGGATATGCGGGCGGCAGGGCTTGAACCCATTACTGTACTTTCCGGTTACAAATGGCAGGATGGGTTAGGCTATTACGAAAGTACCAAGGATGCCAGCACTAACTTTTTCTTCGATTATTTGCCCAAAGGTGTATATGTATTCGAGTATGATCTTCGGGTCAACAATGCCGGGGATTTTAGCAATGGTATTACCACAATTCAAAGTATGTATGCCCCGGAGTTTAGCAGTCATAGTGAAGGGGTAAGGGTAACGGCCGGCAGTGGAAGATAAGCAATTGAAGTCCGAAGTTTGGCGAAAACAGAATTAAAAAAACTCTGAAGACAGAAAGTTGGGAATTCCGAGCTTTTTACTAAAAATTGGAACGAAATACTACCTACTCTCCTTAACGATAAACCTTCAAAAAAGACTTAGTTAATTCTTGCAATTTCCCCTTACTTACTGATTTTCACTATATTTAATACTATAACAACAAAACCAAAAGATATGAATTCAAAAGTTTTTATGGTCGTCAGAATACTTCTCGGCCTATTTGTGCTCGTCTTCGGGCTGAATAAATTTTTTCATTTCATGCCCATGGACAATAGTTCCATGAGTGAAGCTGCAATGGGCTACATGGGTGGATTGGCAAGTACAAAGACAGTGTACTTGGTAGCTCTTGTGGAGATTTTGGCAGGTTTGTCCTTTCTATTGAACAAGTATGGAGCATTGATGGCCCTTATCTTAATGAGCGTCTCTATAAATGCCGTGTTGTTCCATGCTATTTTGGAGCCGGGAAGTATCTACGGGGCTTTATTTTTACTGGTCATGAACATCGTTGTCCTTATTGGGTACAAAGACCAATACAAGGATTTACTCAAGGGCTGATGCAGGAAAACTAATTTTAAGACCAAGGTAGGCCGTCTAGAAAATCAAAATAAGTTATTATTCATAACTTATAAATTGCCTCCTCGCTCACAAAGATGAAGCACAGAACTTTCTAGACGGTCTATTTACCTTTTATTTTCGGCGGGTATTTGGATAACACTTTCTCCACAATTTCCTTGAGTTTTAGCTCACGCTCTTGGGGAGAGGCATCCTCCCTGAAAGAGCTTTCGCTAATCGCCTGCCAAAAGAGCATATCCTTTTGGTTATCCACAAAATCGAATTGAATCTGGCGTTCCAGGTTGGCTCTACCTACGGGAATACCAATGGAAACACCACCACCGACATTTCCACCACCACCGCCAACTCCTAAGCCCACATTGCTGTTACGGGGCGTTTGAAATGTGCTACTTTGTATATTGATGAGAAAATCCGGTTCTTCGGAAAAGACCAACCCTTTGGATTGCAGGGCAATATCCAATACCCGAAACAGTCTTTTATTGTCCAATTCACTAAGCCCGGTATCCATGTCCGGATAATAATTGAACGTAGTATAGTTCGAAAAATCGGTAGCCTTGTCGTAGTCGTAATTGACCCGAATAGCATTGCAAGAACCCAAAAGAAGTAGAAGAAGAATGTATCCTGCTGTTTTCATCATGTTTCTTTCCCTAAAAATACTTAAAAAAGGAATAACACCTTGGCATACAGCGCTATATTCGATTAACTGTTGAGCATAACCCAAAGCCTATCCTTTAACTCTTGAATGCCTAGCTGTGCAACCGAGGAAATAAACAAATAGGGTACCTCCTTAAAATCCCTGTCCAGTTCCGTACGCATCATTTCCATGAGTTCTTCATCCAAAAGATCACTTTTAGAAATCGCCACTAGCCGTTGTTTGTCCAACAGTTCGGGATTATAGCGCCGTAATTCATCCAAAAGAATCTCATATTCCTTGCTAATGTCCTTACTATCCGCTGGGATTAAAAAAAGTAAGGTAGCATTCCGTTCTATATGGCGTAAAAAGTAGTGGCCCAGACCCTTGCCTTCAGCTGCACCTTCAATGATTCCAGGAATATCCGCCATGACGAAACTCTGGAAATCCCGGTTCTTCACAATGCCGAGATTGGGTTTTAGGGTCGTAAATTCATAATCTGCTATCTTGGGCTTAGCCGAGGTGACCACCGAAAGTAAGGTGGATTTTCCGGCATTGGGGAAACCCACCAAACCCACATCGGCCAGCACCTTTAATTCCAAGGTCACTCGCTTTTCCTCACCCGGGAGACCCGATTGGGCATATCTAGGGGTTTGATTGGTACTACTTTTAAAATGGGAGTTCCCTAAACCGCCCTTACCTCCTTTCAATACAATTTTTTCTTCTCCTTCCTCGGTAATTTCAAAAAGGATAGCATTGGTTTCGGTATCCCGAACCACAGTGCCCAAAGGCACCTCCAATATAATATCTTCCCCATTGGCCCCGGTACTGGTCTGTTTTCCACCATGTCCTCCATGACCTGCCTTAAAATGTCTTTGAAACCTATAATGGACCAAAGTCCATAAATTGGCATTCCCCCGAATAATGATATGGCCCCCACGACCACCATCACCACCATCCGGACCGCCCTTGGCCACATATTTTTCCCGACGAAGATGTGTGGAACCTTGGCCTCCCTTACCCGAGGTCAGATGAATTTTTACATAGTCAACAAAATTGCCTTCGGTCATACATCTAATTTCATACTCCCAAAAGATGGGAACCTTCCATGTTAAGTCAATTTACTTAAGTGGGGTTGAAATAACATAGGTAACCCCTTCTTCTTCAGGTAATATCCAAGGTCTCTTAGTTTCGTTTAACCTTTTCGCTCCGATTTTTTCAAGTGCACATTGAGAACGAAAATTTTGGGGATGCACATAAAAAACAACATTTCCGTAGGATTTCAAGGCATAATTTACCATTAACTTCTTAACCTCTCGGTTGTAAAGGCCGCCCCAATAATCCCTGGCCAAAAATGACCATCCTATTTCTACGACTTCTTCAACTTCGTCCACTATCTTAAACCTTGAACTCCCAATAACGTCTTTAGAAAGTTTATCCTGTATGAGCAAGGCACCGCCAGATATCATGGATTCCTCAAAAAACCGGGTGTATTCCTTCAAAGTATAGCGGTCTTTGTTTTGGTGCTGTTCCCATATCAAGGGGTCGGATGCCACATTGAACAAGTTTTCAAAATCTTCTCCCCTTAAGGGTCTTATGCTCACCAAATCATTTTCCAAAAACGGTTGAATATCAAAATTCATCCCAGCTTATAAAACATCAAACTGTTATAATCGTGAGCGACTGAAAATCGGCCCAAAAGTCCCTTTTTGAAGTAAACAAAAGTTTAGAGTTCCTCGATTACCTTGCCTAATCGCATGGTAATTTCATCAATGGCCCCAATACCGCTTACACTATGGAATTTGCCCTGGGCCTCATAATAATCCATTAAGGGGGCTGTCTTTTGATTGTATTCCTCAAAACGGTTGCGAATTTTGGCCTCGTCCTGATCGTCCGAACGGCCACTCACCTTACCGCGTTCCAAAAGTCGCTGTATCAAAACCTCATCATCGGCCTCCAAAGCAATAGTAGCATTGATCTTCATATTCTTGGTTTCCAATAATTTATCCAAAGCTTCCGCTTGTGCTTTGGTCCTTGGGAAACCATCAAAAATAAACCCGCTAGCTTCCGGGTTTTTGTCAACCTCATCGCGCAACATATTAATGGTCACTTCATCGGGTACCAAATCACCCTTATCCATATAAGATTTGGCCAAAGTCCCTAAGTCCGTACCATTCTTAATATTGTAACGGAATACATCCCCGGTGGAGATGTGTTTTAAATTGTATTTTTCCTTTAAAAATTCGGCCTGTGTCCCCTTTCCGGCACCTGGCTTTCCGAACAATACAAGGTTTATCATATGCTTTTGGTTTAATTGGTATACTTCTTTGAGGTTTCGGCCCAGTTCCTTGTAATCAAGACCGTAGCCTACGATAAATCTATCGGGGATTTCAATACCCACATAATCTATGGTGTATTCCCCGTTATAGACTTCCGACTTATAAAATAGACTGGCTACCTTGAACTCCTTTACATTGGAACTGGAAAATAAATGAACCAATTGCTGTAATGTACGGCCAGAATCTATAATATCTTCCAAGATAATAACACTGCGGCCTTCAATGTTCTCGGGAGGATCCAGAAGTGTCTCCACAATACCTGTAGAAGTGAGTCCTTGGTAGGAGCTCAACTTAACAAAAGAGACCTCACAGGAATGGGCATACGCCTTTAGAAAGTCCGACACGAACATGAAGGCACCGTTTAGTACACCCACAAAAATAGGCGTCTTGTCCTTATAGTCGGCCGCCACTTCATCAGCAATTTTCTGAATCGCTTCCGTAATCTGACGCTCGGTCAAAAAAGGTTTAAAATATTTGTCGTGAAGCTTTATCAACACCGCAATTTTATCTGGGATGGCAAATATACCAATTTGATTTTGCTTTTAGAGCAGTGGCACTTTTGTTTTGGAAATTCATTGTATTTTTGCATCGCCTCCCGAACAATGGCAAAACGGAATCCTAATGAGCTATTTCTCTTCCAACTTTAAACTAGGTATTTTAGGCGGTGGCCAACTGGGGAAAATGTTACTTTACGAAACCCGAAAATGGGATATTTATACCCGGGTCATGGATGCCTCCCAGGATGCCCCTTGCCGGATTGCCTGTAATGAATTTGTTCTTGGAAATCTTATGGATTTTGATGACGTGTATTCCTTTGGGAAAGAAGTGGACGTTCTTACCATTGAAATCGAAAATGTAAATGTGGACGCCCTGGAAAAATTGGAGGATGAGGGTATAGAAGTTTATCCGCCTACCAAGGCCTTACGTACCATACAGAATAAGGCCAAGCAGAAGCTATTTTATATAGACCACGGTATCCCAACCGCCCCTTTCTCGCGCTTTGCGTATGCCAGTGAAATACAGGACAGTTTGGAAAACGGTGGACTTCATTTCCCCTTTGTCTGGAAAAGTGCCCAATTTGGATACGATGGCCAAGGCGTTAAAATTGTTCGAAAAATCGAAGATTTGAAAGGATTGCCCGCTGGTGAATGTATCGCGGAGGATATGATACCCTTTAAAAACGAATTGGCGGTAATTGTGGCAAGAAGTGTTAATGGCGAACGCACTACCTATCCCGTAGTAGAGATGGAGTTCCATCCCGAGGCCAATCAGGTGGAATATGTCATCTGCCCGGCCCGTATTGATGATGTCGTAGCCAGGAAAGCTCGGGAAGTAGCGCTGAAGGTGTCCCAAGAAATTAAACATGTAGGATTGTTGGCCGTGGAAATGTTCCAGACCCAGGAAGATGAAATCCTAGTGAACGAAGTGGCGCCAAGGCCCCACAATAGTGGCCATTATAGTATAGAGGCGAGTTATACCAATCAATTCGAACAACATATTCGGGCCATTTTAAATCTACCTTTGGGAGACACAGCAAGTAAGGTAGCCGGCATTATGGTCAATTTGGTAGGAGCAGAGGGCCATACCGGGGAAGTGACCTATGAAAATATGGAACGGGTTTTACAAATGGAAGGTGTAACCCCTCATATCTATGGAAAAAGACAGACGCGTCCCTTTCGTAAAATGGGCCATGTGACCATCGTCAACGAAAATGTTTCCAGGGCAAGGGAAATAGCACAACAGGTAAAGGAAACCATAAAAGTAATAAGCAAAGAGCATGAGTAAAGTAGCCGTGGTAATGGGAAGTACCAGCGATCTGCCCGTTAT